>JAHEJC010000062.1 GCA_024639065.1 Lewinellaceae bacterium
TTTTATTTTTAAATGATGTCCGGATAATATTACACAGATAATATCATGCATCCCAACCAACGGAATGTTGCCGGCTAAAACTAACCCAATAGTTTTAGGCTGGGAAATCTTAGGATAATTTTCACGAACATTCAGCAATATCTCTTCGTCCAGCAGCCAGGTTTTGATATTCGAGATTGCCGCCAAATAATCTTCCTGAATAAACCAGGGATTTCGTTGACAAACGAGCTGAACCTTTTCCAATAATTGATCATTCGAAAGATCCAAAACGTACTTAAAAAAAGATAATATTTCTATTGGCTTTATCATAACAACTCTTTCTTATGCTCTACATAGTGGTTCCATTTTTTCCATAGTGAGGCCATATCTTCTGGGAGAGGTGCTTCAAAATACATGTCTTCCTGGGTGACCGGGTGAATAAACCCTAAACTTTTTGCATGCAATGCATGCCGATTACATACCTTAAAACAATTATGTACAAATTGTTTGTATTTAGTAAATACAGTCCCTTTCCTGATTTCATCCCCTCTATAAAGCGTATCATTGAAGATGGGGTGACCGAGGTGGGCCATATGCACCCGGATTTGATGCGTTCGACCTGTCTCCAAATGGAATTTCACCTTGGACACATAATAAAGGCTTGTCTCGACTTCAAAATGAGTGATAGCTCGTTTACCTTGCTCACCCTCCGGGAATGCTTTGCGTCTAATCCGATGATTCGGATCCCTTCCAATAAATAGATCTACGGTTCCTTTGGGTTCCGGCAGCTCACCCCACACAATGGCTATATATTCTCTTTTTACAGTGTGGTCAAAAAATTGTTTTGCCAAATGGTACAGCGTGTCGTCTTGTTTAGCGATCACTAACAACCCCGAAGTATCTTTATCAATACGATGAACTAATCCAGCCCGATCCGGTAAGTTACCCTCCATCACTGGAAGCTTCCTCTCTTGGAGATAATGTACCAGCCCGTTAACCAGCGTGCCCGTATAATTACCTACTCCCGGATGCACCACCAAACCTGCAGGTTTATGCACAATCATCAGGTAATCGTCTTCATATCGAATGTCCAAATCCATAGCTTCCGGGATAACATGATCTGGTGAACTGGATTTTGGAAATACGACCAAGATTACTTCATCCGGACTTATTTTGTGATTGGCTTTGATGACTTGTTCATCAACTTTGATATTTCCTAATTTAATTGCTTTTTGTATTTTATTCCTAGACACGCTACTCAATCGATCAAATAAAAATTTATCGATTCGGATTGGCGACTGACCGGGATCAACTTTTATCGTAAAAGAATCATAGCCATCTTCTTGGGTGTCTTGTTCTTCTTGCATATACTTGTTCTTCAAATCATTAATTATGAGTAAATCAACCACAAAACTAGCCTTTGGTTCCATATGCGCAAAAGAAATGAAGGCCGAACTGACTACTGCACCGCATATATTGCCCATTTATGCGACGTCCTCATTTGCATTTGAAGATATTGATGAAGGCATTGAAATATTCAAAGGGAATAAAAAAGGACATGTCTATGGTCGTTACGGAAATCCTACTATGGATACAGTTGCTCAAAAATTAGCCAATCTGGAGTCCCATGGTTTGGATATACCATCCAAAGGAATATTCTTTAGTTCAGGGATGGCAGCAATCCATACATTGGTCATTTCGTTATTGAAGGCAGGTGATACTATTTTGACTCAGGGCAATCTCTATGGTGGTACCACCGAATTATTTACTAAAGTGCTGGATCCGTTAGGGATAAAAACTCAATTTATTGATTTAACCCAGCTTGTCCAAGTGGAAACAGTGGTCAAAGCAGATCCTTCTATTAAACTGATCTATTTCGAAACGCCTTCTAATCCTACTTTGGATTGTGTGGACATGGAGGCAATCACTAACATTGCTGAACAGCACAGATTGTGGACAGCTGCAGACAATACGTTTTGCACCCCGTATCTGCAACAACCTTTCAAATATGGAGTCGATTATATAATTCACAGTACCACGAAATTTCTTAATGGGCATGGAAATTCAATTGGAGGATTGTTAGTTGGAAAAGACCTCGAAATGATGGAGTCACTCATCTGGCGCAACATGAAGTTGACCGGCACCAACGGCAATCCATTTGACGCCTGGCTCACTCATAATGGATTAAAAACCCTTCACCTGCGCATGAATCGTCATTCTGCGAATGCGCAAGCTATTGCAGAATACCTGGAAAAGCATCCAAAAATAGCTAAGGTTAATTATAATGGACTCCCCTCCCATCGCCACCATGCGATTGCTAAAAAACAAATGAGCCAATTTGGAGCCATGCTGAGTTTTGAGCTAAAAGGCGGATTGAACGCAGGCGTTGAGTTTATGAGACGTATCAAGCACTGCACGCTCGCCCCCACCCTGGGTGATGTGGACACCCTCATTTTACATCCTGCTTCCATGTCTCATATTAACATCCCTAAAGAAATGCGGCTCAAAAATGGTATTAGCGATGGATTGGTCAGATTATCAGTGGGAATCGAAGAGGTGCAAGATATTATTGCTGATCTGGACCAGGCGTTATCTACTAAATAGCAATTAGATATTTGCTGTAATAGAAAGCCTATTAGCTCATTCAGTAGTCATCCATGAATCTTAATCCACTCAATTGAATTGTCCTCTGCAAGTTTAATGACTAAAGTTTTGGTCTTCAAAGGCCACAATCCTATGTGAGTCTGGGTTATTAAGTAATATAAATGGCCATCATTTATTTTGTCAGGTTCTCCGAGCAAATCTAAAATTTCATCTTTATTTAATGATCTGATGGTGTCATTATAAACTACGTCATTAAACATAAGATACCTATAGGGATAGTCCCTTCCATCTTTTTCGCGCCATTTGGTTTTGTCAAAAATGACTTCAATCTCCTTCTCTGGATTCTTTTCAGTTTCACAGGCTGTAACCATTAGAAGAAATAACATAACCATAAATCTTATCAGCATTGTTTATTGTTAATTTAAGAATCTTGCCTCAAATAATTCCGTAAGATCACCCGAATCTAAGCTGACTTCTATTTTGAAATAATTAAAATAAAAGTACTTTGTATTACAAAGTACATAAAATAAAAGATAATTACCAAATTTCATATAAAAGAAATAAAAGAACCAAACAGATAATCAATGTTGCTGCGCTTCCATGATACAGGAACTTGTCACAATTGAAGAGAACGGAATACAAGTTCTGGAACAGCCTTTTAATTAGTGGGCAAAAGTTTCAATATGTGGTTATTACCAACTCGATCCCATAATTTACTCAGGCACAATAGATTTAGGCATCTGTCATTTATCTTTAACATTCTACCAGTAGTCTAATTAATGGACTCATGTTCTTTTCGACGATAAAATTCACAACTCCAAAATTCCCAAAATACCACCTGGAAAGACTGACAGTTATAGTCGATGCTTTAGTTAATAATTATAACGAATATTTTTCTAAACCTTATCAGCCATCAAATTAAGATCATGATGATATAACAAACCAAAAATCGCAATTGACCGTTTTGATCCGTATTTAATATATTCTAGCCACCAATCTAATCCTAAACAGTATATAACCTTACCGTTTCTTTTTTACCTCTCAACGATATGTCACCCATTGATTTTGGTGTAAAGAGATTAAGATATACTTCCAACTTATCCAACAAATATTTGGATATCAATAAATCAACTCCAAACTCGTTACATTTACTCTGAATGCGTGCAGTGGTGTTCAATACATCTCCTGAATAAGCAATGTCCCGTTTCACGATTCCTATCTCACCGACCATCACAAATCCATAATGCAGGCCGGCCTTAAATACCGGCACTTGCCCATCATAGGCCTCCCGGTAATAATCAGCTTTGTCTAATAAGCACTGCTGAATTTCAAAGAAACATTGCAAACAATTGGCGTTTTTAATTCCTGAATCCTTATTCCAACTGATGACAATTTCATCCCCTACATACTGATAGATTTCCCCTTTTGAATTAATAATTCCCGGCGTGGCATCTCTGAATACATCTTTTAAGAAATGAAAGTACTGGTCTTCTCCCAATTGCTCAGCAATGGTTGTTGATTTTCTCAGATCTAAAAACATAAAAATTCGCTCCTCTCTTTTTGGCAAGAAATACTTACCCCTAAGGAAGGAAACAAATACACCAGGTCCATATTTGTCATTTACCAGTAAAGCAATAAGTGTAAAGAGGACAATCAAAAGCCAATACAAATAATTTTGTATCTCAATAAAAGAAATGAAATTATTACCATAAGCTTTCCATGTTTCAATATGAAATATTGGAACGTTGAGCTGGCTAGCTTGAAAATACGAGCCAGCCAAAGATGTCACTGCCAAATAAACAATAGTAAAGGACAAAAAAATATTGAATAACGACCGTCCATACGATTTCGTTCTAAGCCATTTTGCCCAGTAAAACACAATAACACTTCCTCCAATCAGCCCTGCAACCAAACCAGTTAAAAGACTCATCTTAAACAAGCTGGTCAAACTTGTACCTGAGAGGTCACATTTAAATCGCAGGATATTTGAGTAGTTGTTAAAAAATTGTAACATTGAAATCACAACCCAAAAAATTGTGATCCAAAAAATCTTTTCTACCTGACTTTTAAACTTAAAAGATGGTGTCATTAAATTAAATTTGAGGTGGTTTATATCAACACAATTACCGTGATCTTGAAATCTTTTTCATGAGGGGGTTATTTTGATTTGTAGTTAAGGGGTTAGTTTTGTGGTGACTTAGTAATGATATCCCTCAGCAGAACAGGTGCCAAATATAATATTATAATTAGCTAGCAAGGAACCACACCTAGTCTTTTGACCTTTTAATGCTCACTATTTCTTTAACCGCTTGCATATGCCGCTTAACCGAAATATTATCTTGGTTCATTCTGACCAATTCTTTTGTCATCTGAACCCAGATCTGTCTCTAGATTCACCAATAAATAGGCCCTTCTCCTAAATACTTCTTGGCGATGGGATCATAGTAAGCTTTTATTTCATCAAGATCGTATAACTGACTGCTTTTGGTATACAAATCATACCTATTGAAATCTTTGATCCACTCCAGGTATTGTGTATCACCTGGTTCTAACAATTCTTGGTAACTTCCACCGGTGTGCCAAGGATAGAAGGAATGGTATCGAATCATAATCATGCCCGCTTTAGGGAGTGTGTTATTTGGATGATGGGTGAGTACCTGGTATAAATATTCATCGTGTCCCCAAGCCAGGGTAAGCTCGTCAAGGCCACAACCGTTTTTGTAAATTCCTGTTGAGGTGTTGGTGCGCTCATTGTGCATATCGGGATTGAGTTCATTGAATTCTGGAAATATACAAGAATCAGGCAAGGCACAACCTACCACAAACACATCCCCTACCATCCCCCACTGTTCATCCTGGCTGGTCCCATCTTCATCACATCCCCACAGAAACATGACCTTACCTAAGTCATGAATAAGACCAACCAGCTGCATCCAATCCGGTCGACCATCTTTACGGATCGCTTCCGCACTTTGGATCAAGTGCTGCACATTTGGAAGGTCCAGATCCGGATCACTAACATCAATCAGTTTGTTGAGTTCAGTCATGGCTTCCCATAATCCTAATGGTTTATCAAATGTCAGGTACTTCTCTCGCATACGCAACACATAATCCAACGTCTGATTTTTACGCATCTTTAAATAATGTTGCGTGACGGCATCTTGTAACGAAAGTTCCTTATAGTTTCTGAATTCCTTTTCCATATTGTTCGGTTTATACATTTCCAAGCAAAAGATACACAAGAATAGTTATTATTACCAATATGATGCTAATTGGTTTGGCATATTTCCAAGGTTGTAAATTCACCACGCCTGCATCTTGCATTTCAAACAAAGTCTTTTGAGGATACCAATAAGACACCAAATGCATTACCATAATATTCAATATGAATTCAATACCCCAGATATGTACAAAATGCAAATCAACTTCCAATACATAATACATGATCACGTAAAATCCTAAGCCAAATAATAAACCCGCTTTCGCACCAGTCGCCGTAACATTTTTGAAAAGAAATCCCGCAATAATCACACTGGCGATGGGAATAAAAAATATCCCATTTAGTTGTTGAAGTAACTGATATAATCCTGAAGGAGCATTAGCAACAAAAGGTGCTATTAGGATGGCAAAAGCCGCTAATAAAGCGCTTGTCCATTTGCCTATCGAAACCAACTTCTTTTCGTTAGCCCGTCTATTGATGTATCTTTTAAATATACCCAGGCTAAATACAGTGGCTGCACTGTTCAACGCACTGTTAAAAGTAGTCAAAATCGCACCCATCATTACGGCTACAAAAAACCCGGTCAGCCAAAGTGGCAATACTTTCTTGACCAATAAAGGGTATACACTATCCGGATTATCGTAAAGGCTTTCTCCAAAATAATAAAACCCAATCAAACCAGGCAAAACAATCACAATAGGTATAAGGATCTTAAGTAGTCCTGTAAATAAAAGACCTTTTTGCGCTTCCTTTAAATTGACGGCACCCAAGACTCTTTGGATGATGGATTGATGCATGGTCCAGAAATAAATCTGATTAATAATTAATCCGGTAAATAATACCTCAAAGGGTAGTATAGCGGTCCGAGCCCCAGGGCCAATCCCCGATTCCGTACTGATCACATTAAACTTACCAGGATCATTTTCAAATACTGCACTGATGCCGGAGATTATATTACCGTTTCCGATACTTAGTAACGCTAGAATTGGCACAAGTAAGCCAGCCACTAATAGGCCAAATCCATTGATTGTATCCGTATAAGCTACCATTTTCAATCCCCCAAATATTGCATAGACCCCTCCAATAATACCAACAACCAATATAGTAATCCAAATGCCTTGTTTTTGGGAAACATTCAACAAATCCGAAATCTCGAAAATGGCCTCAATATTCAACGCACCGGTGTACAAAACGATTGGGAGTAAGGTTGCTACAAACGAAATGATCAACAAGAGCGCAACGATGGTTCTAGTAAATCCATCAAAGCGTTTTTCTAAAAACTCCGGAATAGTAGTCAATCCCATTTTCAAGTAACGAGGAGCAAAATACAAGGCCGCAACAACCAAAGCCAAAGCTGAAGTAACTTCCCATGCGACAATAATGGCTCCATTTCGGTAAGCCGATCCATTCATACCCACCAGATGTTCAGTTGAAATATTCGTGAGTAGTAGTGAACCGGCAATAACCACTCCAGTTAGGGAACGACCACCCAGGAAATATCCATCCTGGGTATTGAGTTGGTCACGTCGCAATTGCCAGGTTGCATAAAATGCCACAAAACCAGTAAACAAAAGGAAAGTAAAAAAGGCCATTGAACGAAAGTAGGAAAAAACAGTTAAATCGTTAAATTATCGGGCACCTCTTCACCAACTGCCAAACAAGCCTAAAAAAGAGCAATCTGCTAATTTTATAAATTAAGGAAAGATGCTAAAAAATCACTCTGGTCGTTTTTTAATACCTCTTAATAATATCACAACCTTGTCAGGTAAGTATTCCGCTCAAAAAGGAACAATTCTTAAACCGACAGTAAGTCTTATGACTATTAAAATAATTTCAGAAATTTATAGACTTTTGGGATTCCCGATGCGAAGGGAAAGACTTTTGTCAATTTTAAGTCAGGATGAAGGATTTAAGGCATTATTCCAAAAGCAAAAAGGTAAACTTTGAAGATCCCCATAATTAGGTTTCGAAGGCAACTTGATTTAAATCTCAACTATTGGTAACTTTATAGAATGATACTCCTTCGAGTTAGTCAAGCTACCGATGATTTTTTGTTCATCATTTTATTGATAGCTGGAGTGCTGTTGCTGGCAGCTATCGTCGACGTCATTAGGTATGGTTATCACAAATTTATGTTTAAACATCATGAACCATCCGAAATAGATCAAGATGATTTAACAAACCAATCAACACCTATCAGTATTCGTAATGGTCTGGATAATCAGTAATTGAATTCTATTTCAAAATTTAAATAGTAAACAAGTGAAGGTTTGCCTTTTTGATCTCTAGATTTATAGCGTGTTTCACAACTTCAAATTTCACTGACCATGATCTGACCTCTATTCGCTGATCTTCTGATCTCTGTCTCCCAATATCCTACAATGCCCTCATCCGGTTGTTGCGTTTATTGTGTTCAATCTCGGCAAGGCCGAGGTGTTCCATTAACGGGGGCATATACATACCAAATCGTCCTCTATAATTTTTTTTAAGTCCATACCAACCACCTATTGGATTATCAGAGGCCCGAGCCCAATGCTCCACCGTCCCTTCTTTTGTGGCTGCTTTTTCATCCTTACTCCCCATCAACATCCAATCGCCATGTTCTTGGAGCATTTTATGCAAATGTTCAATACTCCGGATGTCGTAGTGGAGTATGGTTTTTCCAACCGTACAAACCAGTATATCCTGACCTTCTTTTTCATCCACATGCATCGAGAATTCCGATGATAAGGGAGGGGTTTTTAATACTAGTGGATTTTCTTTTGTTCCTATTTTTTCTCGGTAATTCATATTTTGAATTTTTATTTTGTATTAGATATAGCCTCCGCTTCTTTCTTTAAATCAGCTGCAAATTGTTCAAATGATTTATCAAAAGAGGGTATTTTGTTAGCAAATAATGGAAACATCAGACCTCCAATTTTTTCATTCATCGAAAATATAGTAAAACCTTGAGTTTTTGGAATCAAGGTGTAGGTACGTTTACCCATGGCGTCACCCCAAATCATTTTTAGCGGTGGAATCATTTCTTTCACTTTAAGTTTAAAAGTCCGCTCAAGATCTAAGGTTGACTTAAGCTCAATCTTACTACCTTTAGTTAAATCTCCAGTCAATGAAACTATGGTAGAATTCCATCTTGAATAATCCGAACCATTTGTAAGCAACGCCCAGATGATTTCTGGATCTGCCTTGATCTCAATTTTAACACTTGTGGAACGACTAAAGGTTTTTTTGGTGGTTGAAGCCACGCCATTTTGTGCTTCTGTTAAAACGGTTATTGCCATAATAGAAAAACTTGTAATTAAAAATCTCATTTCAAAATGTTGTTTTGCTATTAGACACCAGAGGATAACAAAACGATAGGCTAATCTGGATTTTTTTTCAAATAATCTTCCATAACTTTTCTATTATGTTCAAGATGATGTAGTTGCAACTCTGCGGCATTGCTTTCGAATGGATCAATACCTTTAACTACCTCTGTGCGGAGATCAAATAACTTTTCTTTATCCGAGGTACTGGCATCCCGAGCCATTCGAATTTTGACCAGCTCTTCCTGAGCATTCTGCCTGGGATTGAAAATTCCGTTCAACTCAGTACATTGATGACAGATGCCTTCTTTCTTAATTAATGCACATCTGTCTTCGAATATATGGATCATTTTTGTCCTGGCGGTATGCAGATAGTACTTAACCATAGCTTCGGTATTCTCTATGATCTGGGCTATTTCAGTAACCTTAAAATCATATACTCCTTTTAGGAGCAGGCAGATTTGTTGTTCCAACGGCAGGGATTTGGAGATACAAGTAAAACAGAATGCTATATGCTCTTTAATTTCAAATTGTCCTTGCGGGGAAGTAGCCCGGATATGCATAGCTTCCTGAAAAAATTGTTGATTTTGCATGGCCGCAACTTTACAAATATCCGTAACATTTTCGGTCCATCTATTGGTTGCTCGCAAATTATTTTTAGCCAAGTTTGAAGCAATCGTGAATAGCCAGGTTTTCAAAGAAGCGTCACCTCTAAAAGTATTCAGATTACGAGACGCTTTGATCCAGGTATCCTGCAATATATCTTCTGTATCTTCCACGCTTGCAGTGATTCTTAGTATATAGGACTTAAGGTGTCCCCGAATATTTTCAAATTCATTGGTCAGTTTGTCATCTGTCATAGTTGTAAAATTAGTAGCAATGAATTAAAATTTAAAAACTGTTTAAATAAATCTAAAACATTGAAATTTTAGCTTATAAAGTCACCTGTAAACAGTTAAGGAGTTAAAGGGTTAAGCAGATTGGATTTATTTTCTGCCTCTCTTCGGGCTTCTGATCTGTGTCGGCTGATATTTGACTTTCTGACTCTTGTACGCTGTCTTCTTTCCTTTATCTCTTCGGCATCGCGATCCCTATCACTTCTTCAAAATGATCTACAAAATGTACTTTCAACCCTTTGCATATATGCGCCGGTAATTCATCAAAGTCATTTTTGTTATCAAGTGGGAAGATCAATTCTTTAATACCTGCTCTTTTTGCTCCCAGGGTTTTCTCTTTGACTCCCCCTATTCGCAACACGCGTCCAGTTAAGGAAATTTCGCCAGTCATAGCGATCCCTTTACGGATGGCCTTGTTTTTACACAATGAGTATAGACTCAACGCCATCGTAATACCTGCTGAAGGACCATCCTTGGGCGTAGCACCTTCTGGAACGTGCAAATGAATAAAATGCTCATTAAAAAATTTATTGGATGGGTCTTTTTTGGATAATAAAGAGCGAATGTAACTATAAGCAATTTCTGATGATTCTTTCATCACACTACCTAGTTGGCCTGTCTGCTTAAATCCACCATTCCCCCGGATGGCCGAAGACTCAATATAAAGGGTGGCTCCGCCAAAAGAAGTATACGCCAATCCTAGGATTACGCCAGGTATTTGCTGAGTATACAATTTATCGCCAGTAAAAATTGGCTTACCCAAGTACCGGACCATGTCTTCAGCATCAACTTTCAAATCTGCCTGTTCCTTCTCAGCTAATTGAAGCGATATTTTACGAATGACTTTACGTATGTGTTTTTCCAGATTTCTTACTCCAGCTTCCCTAGCATAATGATCGATAATATATTTCAAAGCTCTCTTGGAAAAGGAGATTTCATTTTTAGCAAAACCATGGGTCTCCAGTTGTTTGGGCACCAAATATTTACTGGCAATTTCCACTTTTTCTTGGGTAATATATCCAGATAATCGGATCAACTCCATCCGATCCAGGAGAGGACTAGGAATGGTGTCGAGTTGATTGGCGGTTGTAATAAATAGGACATTAGAAAGATCAAATGGAATATCCAAATAATGGTCTAGAAATTCTGAATTCTGCTCTGGATCAAGTACTTCCAGCAAAGCGGACGCTGGATCACCTCGAAAACTTGTCCCAATCTTATCGATCTCATCTAACATAACGACCGGATTAGAGGTACCTACTCGATTCAAACTTTGAATCAGCTTACCAGGCATAGCACCTATATAAGTACGTCGGTGCCCTTTGATCTCAGCCTCATCGCGCATTCCACCAACTGAAAATCGATAAAACTTTCTGCCCATTGAATGTGCAATTGATTTACCGATGGAAGTCTTACCCACACCTGGAGGCCCTACCAGGCATATGATGCTGCCTCCGATTTTACCCCGCTTGATAATACTACTTAAAAATTCCAGGATTCGATCCTTTACATCTTGTAAACCATAATGATCTTTATCCAAAATCTTTCTGGCTTTCTTTATATCCACATTGTCATCCGAAAAAATACCCCAAGGTAATTCAGAAATTAGCTGCAAGTAATTCCTGGTTACATTATAATCCGGAGATTCTGGATTGAGTAATTTAAGTTTATTAATTTCTTTATCCACAATTTGCATAGCCTCTTCAGAAAGCGTTTTCCCTCGCAACTTTTCTTCTAAGCTATCGATTTCTGATTCTTTATCGTCTTTTTCCAGACCTAGTTCTTTTTTAATGGCTGCTAACTGTTCCCGTAGGAAAAATTCCCTTTGCTGTTTTTGAACTTTCTCATTTATTTGTTCATTGATTCTTGCCTGAATCTCGGCAACCTGCAATTCTTCTTTTAGCAATTTCAACAATTCCATTGCTCTTTTCTTAAACGGAATTGTCTCCAGTAATTCTTGCAATACTTGCTTCTCGGTCATTACTAAATTACTAATCAAATCCATAGTAAGACCAGGGGTATCATAGTTTAATTGTGAAACTAATTGGTTCACTTGTTCTTTGAAAAGTGGATTCAGGCCTAACAATTCTTTTACCTGATTACTAATAGCAAGCATATAAGCCTTTAATTCTCGATTGGGTTTTTTCTGTTCATCATAAATGTATTCAACTTCCCAAGCCAAACTATTTGCATCCACTTCCAATTTCTTTTTCTTAAACCGTCGAATGGCTTGACCCAATACCTGAATGCCTCCCTTTTGAGTATTATTAATTCTAAAGAGATGAAAAGCTGTTCCAACATTATATAAGTCCAATTTTTCAGATCTGGCTTCTGATTTGGCTAATACCAATCCTATATAACCGTTACCCTTTTCCATCGCTTGAACTACTCGATCGATTTCATCCGGAGCATCAAATTGTAAAGGCAAAACAATCCCGGGAAATATAGGTCGCCTGTAAATTGGAACGATAGATAAATGAGTAGGTAATAATTCGCCTAAAATTTGTGGTTTATTGTCCAACCGAATTGAATCTTGCTGATTCGTTTTGGTTTGTTCAAGAGCCTCTTGTTCTGACATTTAAATTTATTATTAATCCCAAAAGTAACAATCAATCGATTGTTATAGTTTGCAATATTATAGGAGAAAAAACTAAAAATGATTCCTGGGAGACTTTCTAAAATTGTATTATCCCTAATTTGGTCTCAAATATAAACTTAAATGAAATCACATAAAGTTAATTTCACAAATAAAAATGGAGAAATAATCCATGGACGACTAGAACTTCCTATCGATCAAAAACCACTGACTTATTCAATTTTTGCACATTGTTTTGCCTGTAATAAAAACCTAAAAGCAGTCCGAAATATAGCAAGAGCGTTAACGGCTAAAGGGATTGGAGTTTTGAGATTTGATTTCACTGGTTTGGGAGAAAGTGAAGGCCAATTTGAAGAAACTACTTTTTCCCACAATATTTCGGACATTTTATCAGCTGCTGAATATTTAAAGGATAATTACAGTTCTGCTAATTTACTAATCGGCCATTCACTAGGAGGAGCAGCCGTATTAATTGCTGCATCTAAACTGGATGAGGTGAAGGCTGTAGTAACCATTGGGACACCTTCAGACCCATATCACGTCACTCACTTATTCCATGAAGAATTGCATAAATTGGATGATCAGGGTTATATCGAATTTAAGATGACCGATATACCATTAAAAATCAGCCGAAAGTTCATTGAGGATCTAAAAAACAACGCACTTCTTGAAGTTGTCCGGGCTTTAAAAAAACCATATTTGATTCTCCATTCGCCGCAAGACAAAATAGTAAACATTGACCATGCTGCCAGCCTGTATCAAACTGCGTTCCATCCCAAATCGTTTGTCACGTTGGATCAAGCAGATCATTTGCTATCAAAAAAAGAAGATTCCCTTTATGCAGGGAGCGTTATCGGAGCCTGGTTAAAAAGGTACCTGGATCTTTCTAAAGAAAAGCCATTGAGAACACAGAAAGAAGTTGCGGTTCGCATAGGACCAGACGATGGATATACTGCTGAAATTGTTGCTACTCCTCACAATTGGATTGCTGATGAACCAGAAGCTGTTGGAGGTGCTGACTTTGGACCTACTCCCTATGAATTATTGTCATCCAGTCTGGGTGCTTGTACAGCCATGACCCTGAAAATGTATGCAAAACGTAAACAGTGGCCTTTAGAAGAAGTGATCGTTCATCTAGAACACGACAAGGATTATCCCTCAGCATATGATGATGACAGTAATTCCAGAAAGATTGATATATTCAACCGTTGGCTGGAAATTACCGGAGACCTCGATGAAATGCAAAGAAACAAGTTATTAGAGATCGCGAATAAGTGTCCTGTTCACCGAACGCTGCAATCGAAAATTGAAATAAAAACGCAATGGCTTGAGGACTAAAATAAATGATTTGAGAGGAACCAGATTCTAATGAAATTTGCTTAAATTTGTTAAGCTTAATGGGTGCAAAAAAATGTATTAGCCTGTATACATTCGAGAGCCACCCGTTTCTATCACTGAGAATGACTGTTCAATCGTTTGGTATGATTTTTTCATCTATCTTATGTACATATAGAACAAGAATATTCAAAAATTTAAATTGACAACTATGACTTTGAGAATTTACCTTTTATTTATATGTTGCGTTGGTATACTATTTTCATCCTGCCATAAAGATTCAGATGCTCATTTATCACTGGATGAACAGCTGTTGGATAAATTGGGAAAAGCTTCAAAAAATGGGGCTATCGGGTTCTTTGAGCTTCCTCTTCCGGTTGGTGATTTGAATAGAATTCCTCAAGATCCGAAAAATAAAATTTCGTCAGATAAGGTCGCTTTAGGCAAGTTTTTATTTCATGAAACGAATTTGGCGATCAATCCTAAATATCCAGAAGGTGCACACACTTATTCTTGCGCTTCTTGTCATCATGCAGCGGCTGGTTTTCAAAGTGGTATTCGGCAGGGCATTGGAGAAGGCGGATCAGGCTTTGGATTTGCTGGTGAAAGCCGGGTACCCAATACGTTGTATCCCACCGATTCTTTGGACATTCAACCGATTCGGTCACCATCTGCAATGAATGGGGCCTATCAGGAGGCTACTTTATGGAATGGCCAATTTGGCGCAACAGGCCCCAATATCGGTACAGAATCAAATTGGACAGAAGGTACACCTAAAGCAGTGAATAAGTTAGGTTATCAAGGGTTGGAGACCCAAGCGATCGCTGGATTGACTGTACATCGCATGGGTTTCGATGATGAAATCACGAACAACCCTATATACCAGGATCATTTTGCGAAAGCATTTCCAGGTGTAAATACTCAAGATTTATTTACAACAGAATTAGCAGGCCTGGCTATCGCTGCGTATGAACGGACAGTGCTATCCAATGAAGCACCTTTCCAAAAATGGCTCCGAGGTTATTATTCGGCTATGACTGATCGTCAAAAAGAAGGAGCTATCTTGTTTTTTGGAAAAGCTGGGTGTAATGGATGTCATACCGGGCCCGCGCTTAATGCAATGCAATTCGACGCAATTGGTATGAATGATCTTAAGGGATCCGGAGTTTATGGTAATTTTAATGAAGACCTTTCGCATTTAGGTAGAGGTAGCTTCACGGGTATCACAGCAGATAATTTCAAGTTCAAAGTGCCTCAACTTTATAACTTAAAAGATGTTAAATTCTTTGGACATGGAGCAACTTTCAATTCCATCCGAGATGTAATAGCCTATAAAAACATTGGTGAAGTTGAAAATAAACAGGTACCTTCTAGTCAAATATCGCCTTTATTCAAACCGTTAAATCTTTCTGAAGAAGAAATAGATAAGTTGACTGAATTTGTAGAAGAGTCACTATACGACGATAATCTGCAACGCTATGTACCTGAAATGTTGCCATCAGGATATTGCTTCCCGAATGGTGATGCTAAATCGAAAACAGACTTGGGTTGTCAGTAAGAATCAAATGGCTTACTGATTGTATGGACCTCATTCAATAGCCAATTTATAAAACATAAATACAGCGTGATGGATGATCCATAAAGGTCATCCATTTTTTTTTGACCATTATGCTTTGGATAATGTAAAGCCAAAGGTAGAGCCTTCCCCTATAGTACTTCTGACATTAATAGTCTGTTTATGAGCTTCGATGATGTGTTTTACAATTGCTAATCCCAGTCCGGTACCACCAGCTTGACGAGAACGGCTTTTTTCCACTCGATAAAATCGATCAAATAAGTGCTTAAAATGCTTTTCGTCTATACCTAAACCATTATCTGACACCTCAACTAGAATATACCGCTCCATATCATAAAAACTGACTTTCACATATCCGTTTTCCTTTCCATATTTTATCGCATTTAAAACTAAATTGATAAATACCTGTCGAATATTTTCACGATCCGCTTTGACATGAAATGATTTGTCAGCACCTTCTTTAAATTTTAATGTGATCTTTTTTTGACTAGCTTGCATTTCTAAATGCTCAAAAACTTCCTTAGCCAAATTTTTTATATTAAATGAAACAAGATCTAATAGGGCAACATTCGATTCAATTTTTGCTATTAAGTCCAAATCCTGCACTATATTTTGCAGGCGTTCTAGATTCTTTGAGGCCCTGGTCAGATAGTATTTAAGTACCTTATGATCATCTAGGGCCCCATCCAATAGCGTGTGAATGTACCCTTGCAAATTAAAAATAGGCGTCTTAAGCTCATGGGATAAATTGCCTACATAATCTCTTCGATATGTCTCTAGAGCACGAAGAGAATCAATCTCTTTTTGTTTATCTTCAGCCCATTTAACCACTTCATCTTCTGCGGAAGTCAGTAAATCTTCGTCCGCAACAGACATCTCCTGATCAACAATGGCAATTTTGGATTTTCGGATTATCTTGTAAACCAGCTTAATCTTCCGATAAATAAAAACATCCAAAAAATAACTTAATATAAAATAAGCGCCTAATCCTCCAAGAAGAAACAAAATCAACATTTCTATCCATCGTGAAGGTAAAAATAATGGTTGAACAAATAGATGAGTGAACAGCAAAATCGTCATAATCAATAAGACAATTGCTATAGTGGATATGATAGTAATCTGACGTATCGAAAGATTTTTGAACATAACCTGCTTAATAATCAAATTTATAACCTACTCCCTTTAGGGTTTTTATGTAGTTATCACCAATCTTTTCTCTTAATTTCCGAATATGGACATCAATAGTCCGGTTTACCACAATAACATCATTTCCCCATACTTTACTCAGAATTTCTTCTCTTGTAAATACTTTGCCAGGTTTTGAAACTAGTAAAAGGACCAATTTAAATTCTTTTTTTGCTAATTGAATTTTCTTGCCTTTAATGAATACGTCCATTTTTTCCGTATTAATTTCAAAATCCCCGAGCTTAATATTTTGTTCATATGTATTCTTTCCTTTTTTTCCACTTCGCCTCAAAAGAGCATGAATTCTACTTAAAAAGACACTGGGTTTAATAGGTTTTGTGATAAAATCATCACCCCCCGAATCCAAAGCAGCTATTTCAGTATAATCTTCGCTTCTGGCTGTAAGAAAAGCAATCAAGGTTTCCTTATTTAAAGGATGATCGCGGATTTTTCGGCATACTTCAACACCATCCATGCCAGGCATCATTATATCCAGAATGATCAAATCAAATTTTTTCTTTTGCGACAGCTCAAGAGCGCTCTGACCATCCTGAGTAGTATCTACTTTAAATCCGTTTTTAGCTAAATTATATTTTAGGAATTCAAGAATATCCTCATCATCATCAACCAGTAATATTTTAGACGCTTTCATAAATTTTTAATTGCCAATAAAGTATAATTTGCCGATATTCAATATGCCCTAATATTAACTTTAGGTTAATTTTGGATTTTAATCCGGCTTCCTCTAGCTTCAATCGAGTCAAATACCGTTTTATACAGAGCAGACAATTGAACTGGATTTTTCTTTAGATGAATCATTAAGAGTTCATGATCGGTTTCATTAATTTTATATTTATTGAAGATCATATCTAAATATACAATTCGCGTACTATCGATTTCTTCTTTGGGAATTCTTGATAAAGCTGCTTCAGCCGTATGCATATCAATAAGCATTTCAATAATATTATCATCGGAAAGAATTGGCTGGTAGGTCACTTCTTCATTACAAGCATAACAGATCAAAATCAAATAGCATATCCAGGTCCTCCTCATTTAATAAATTGCTTGGGAAAATAAAATTTGTCTAATCCAGTATTTCCAGGCCCCAATTGATTCCAATGGTCGATGTCCCCCTTAAGTTTTACGATTCCACAAGTGGGCACATTATCGATATATCGATCAGAAAATAAATTAACAAACTCCGTAAATCCCGGATTATGCCCAAAAATCATAATCACATCATGCTCATCAGGCAACGCAAAAATCACCTCATAAATACTATCATCGGATGAGTGATAGAGCTTATCTTCTAAAACCAGTTGATCTTTGGACATTTTAAAGGCTTCCAAAAAGTATTTAGCCGTAATAATGGCTCTTTTAGCTGAACTTGAAACCAATAGATTAGGAACCGGTTGGCCTTTTTTGATAAGATATCCAGGCATCAATCCAGCGTCGCGTAAACCTCGCTGATTGAGTGGACGATCAAAGTCAGCAAGTGACGGATCCATCCAGCTTGATTTGGCATGCCTTACAATATACAGTGTTTTCATTTTAAACTTTTTTATAAGGTAAATTTAACCATTCTCCCGCTTAATTATGAAATGGATTCGAAAGATTGTTTTCTAAAAAAACATTTAGACAATAGTTGAATACATAATTACAGGGTTTTTAGACCATAGCTATTAGGTAATAGAAACAAGCCAATAAGGAACTCCAAAGATTATATGCCAAAATTGTAAAACGAAAGCGCAGGTTGTGTAGCCCAATTCTTCAATTGGTTTTCTTGGCAAAATACGAATAGCTGGCCCTTGAATAACACGTTATTCGCAACTTAGCACCAAGTGCCCAAAAGATATCTTATATTTGTAGGTTAAATCAGGTTGATTGATCTGATTCTATAATTTATGAAGATACCACTAGATACATTTGAATTGCATTTCCCTGAGAGCACTTTGCTTAAAGGAGAAAAACTATTTGATGACCAAAAGGTATTAGGTGTGAACCGGGTAGAAAAAAATCTGTGGGTTGCTTCTATTAAGGATATTGGTCAAATCGAGGTAGAAGTTTTTTTAACTCCGAAGTTTCTAAAAAAAGCTACTTGTGAATGTAATTACTTCAAATCAAATAAACAATGCGAGCATCTGGTTGCCACCTTGTTTTGGCTCAGAAAGTATAATTCAAAACCTGCAAAGCCAAGGCGAAAAAAAACCTCAAAAACTAAACACAATACGCTTACGCTCCCTTTAATTTTAAATGAAATGAATCGTGATGAGCTATTGGATTATATCCGCACCGTAGCTCGAAAAGACAAACAGTTAGCAAATGATTTAAAACTGAAGTATGCCTATAAAGTTGATTACCTGGAGGCAAAAGATAAATATAAAGACATTCTTAATTCAATATTTAGGCCTCATGTCCTAAAAGGCCACATTTCGATCAATCAACTAAAAAGTCTATTTAATTTGGTAGTAGATCTCTTAGATCAGGCCACCGACTTTGCTGCTTTGAAACTTTACGAAGAAAGTCTTTTTGCTGCGCTTGCTGCTCATCAGAAAATCAATTATTTGTACAGTAAATTGCCTATTGAGTATCGTCATCAGTATAAGAATCTGATGATCGAATCTCATAAGAAAATTGAATTTATTTTAAAACAGGATCTCGCTCCCAAACTTAGGCGAATAGCCATTAATGAACTAGAAGAACTGGCCCTGTCTAATTATTATCATTGGGTAGATACCAGATATAATTTCATTCACTATTTATGGGATAATGTCTGGACCAAATCGAAAAAAAAGACAGTACTTCAAACTATGATACCCCAGTTAATAGAAAAACAGACTGGACACCAGAATATCTTATTTGAGGCAATGTCTTATGCATTAAGTTTTTCTGAGAATATTTCTGTCCCCGGGTTACAGGAATCCTTAAAATATATGGAAGTTCCTCATTTCAGAAACATCTGCAAAGAGCTGTTCGAATATGATCACGACCTTGTGGATAGATTTTGTTTCCAAGCCCTCGCCGTTTCCGATAGTTGGTCGCTGAAAAAATATAGTTTCAGCATCCTTTCTCAAAACGAATCTAATACTCGGAGCCTTATAAACAATATCCAATCAATTTATAATTTATTAGCGTTTAGCGGAGATCACAACATAGCTAAATGGCTGGTCAAGCATGACCCCAAATTACAAAATCAAATCAATCTGCTGGTGGATCAAATATATCGTCGCCAACCAATTGAAAAAGCCAACCGTTTAATCGTTTTACTATATTATCAATTAAAACAATTTGACCATATCATAGAATTATTAAGTAAAAATCTAAAGGCGAGTTATTTCCAGGTTTTTGCTCTTGATCTATGGAAAGAGGATCCTGAAAAACTTAAAAGCATCAGTATCCAATCTGTTCAGCATTATCTTCAAGGACACATTGGCAATATCGCTTTTGATCGAGCATCCTCGGTCATTAATTATATGGAATCCATAAATGCATTCCCGGTTAAATCCGCTTTACAAGAAATGGTAATCAACGAATTTTCACACCGAAAAAATTTAACCAGTCAAATAAAGGTTTTGTAAGGTGTCCAGGCTTTAAGGTCTCATCACCATATAGTCATTGTGAGTGAACACTCAATTCCCTTGACCAAAATGAGCAAATTATAAAAGTAAGCGTTGGCTTTAAGTTTGTAGATAAAAGAACGAAAGTTAAACTAGTTATAACCACTGTGTTTATAAATCTGTCATTGTGAGGGGACAATGCAAGCTCCCGCACCCACAGGACAGCCAATGCCACCCCACAAGCAATCGTTTCTTATATCATGCTAACTTGATTCATCAAACCAATACTCAAATCTAGATAGTAATCGCAGCAAGTATAATTTGCCATACAAACACGAGAAAATCATATATTACTGATAACCTATTTGGTATATAAATCTGTCGTCAACAGCTTTACGAAGTGATCTGTCAGACCCTGCATCTTGCTTCAAGGCTTCAGTTGGGTATCTGGTTTTGGATGTAAGGTCAAGGGCAGCTTGTTGTATTTACGGGCAGCGGAAAAGGGAAAGCGGATCGCGGATCGAGATTACTCAATAATCACCACCACTTACTCAGTTTTTGCCACCAGATACTCAATAGTTCTTGTACATCGAGGGAATTCTTTACCAATTTTAAACAAATTATTCAACCGCATTCTGATATTTAAAAATTTGTCCCAATGAGAACAATTGTCCTGATAGTAGCTTTTCTGCCATTCTTACTGAATGCTCAGATTTCTCAATTAAACGCAGACGTATTGGGTACCAGCGATACGACGGATGGTGGCTCCTTACAGTTGGCCACGCCTTCACTCAATCATTTCCTGCGGTTCAACAGTGGCCAGCAAAATGATCCAAGAGCATTGTTGTATTTCAGCAAAGATGATACATTGAGCATAATGAGTGGGACTACAGATTACCTGGATACAAGGAATAACCTCAATATTCATAATGCGCTTAGTAATGGTTTTCCGACCACTTTTGTAGGCATTAACACCACAAAACCCATGCGTGAATTAGATATCCGTAGTAATCATTTGGATGATGGCACCGAGATCAATATTGGCAACTTAGGCAACGATCATTTTCTGAGGTTCTTCAGCGGCCGGGAATCGCTGTTCACTTTCCCAGCCATTTACTGGAAAGATGGGGATTCGTTAAGTATGGGAACCAACCTTAATGGATATACTGAGCGGATGCGGATCAGCAGTGAAGGTAATGTGGGAATAGGTGATAATCTTCCGGAAGCCAAACTTAGCATTGTGCATAATAGCACAGGGCCAAGTGCTCATATTGAATTGGTCGAAGACGATGCAATTGATTATGCTAGGATCAGATTGAGAAATACCACTAATGCCAATTATTGGGATATTGCTGGAAATATTACTGATTCCGGATTGTTAAATTTCTATAGCTCAGGAATTGGTGATGTATTGTCACTTACTGTTGCTGGGAAAGTCGGTGTCCTTAATAATAATCCACAAGCAAAACTTCATGTAGTCTCTAATGATGCAGATAATGCAGCCCAGTTTGATGGAAAAGTGGATTTCACTGATCAAATCTTGCTTAATGGATCAAGTGGAATAAACGGACAAGTTCTGACTTCCGGAGGATTAGCAAATCCTAGTTGGGAATCCATTAATACTAATCCAAAAATTGGCTTTAGAGCTAAATTGGATACGATAACCCACGTGGCTGATTTAACAGAAGTTATTATAACAGCTTTTGAAGAATCATTTGATGATGGAAATAATTTTGATCCGACTACCGGGATTTTCACCGCTCCTTCAAATGGATTATACCACTTTGATGTTAATATCAATTGGGGATTGGAAGTTGGTGCCATATTGGACATAACTACTGTAATTTACATCAATCTCAATGGAAGTAAGATAGAAGAACACAAACAGGAAGTCCACTTACTGACTAAAGGTTCGGAACAACATCACTATTCAACCAGTGTAAGGTTGTCAACCAATGATCAAATTACTTTTTCTGTATGGCAGAATAATGGAGGTACTGATTTTATTATGGTTACTGATGAAAATACGCCATCCCATATCGATACAAGAGTTTCAGGATACAAAGTGTATTGAAAAAAGAACAAAATTAATTATGAAAACCAATTTATTTAACATGAATGACATTTTTAAGTTATTCTATACAAAGTCATCTATAATCACGAGCATCCCTCACTCCAGAATT
>JAHEJC010000382.1:0-2247 GCA_024639065.1 Lewinellaceae bacterium
TAAGAGATGGTCTGTATGAAATAGAAATCATGGCTTCCAAAGATCTAGACCTCATCGGATTCCAAACGACGTTTGAATTAGGTGACGTGGAATACCTAGGATTGGAAAGTGGAATGGTTGAATTAACAGACGATCATGTCGGGTTAAGATACATTGATGAAGGTATATTAACGATGAGCTGGCACCAGGATCTAGGGATCAAGGTACAGGCAGGAGAGGTCTTATTCACCTTGAAAGCAAAAGCGCGTTCGGATAGTAGGTTATCCGATGAAATAGAACTGACTTCTACTATTACCCGAACGGAACTGTATAACCATAAATTGGATATACATGACATGAAGCTTGATTTCGGTGATGATGACGCGCATATAGTGGTTGGTCAAAACCGGCCGAACCCATTCATCGATCGTACGATTATCCGTTTTGAGATTCCGATGGCTAGTGAAGTAGAGATACTTATCTACAACAATCAAGGGGTTTTGATGAAAGAGCACCAAGCATTCTTCAATCAGGGCAAGCATGAGTATGAGGTTAAAGCGCTAGATTTAGGTTCATCAGGTGTATATCATTACGAGGTAAAGACAGCTTCGGAAAGTGTCATGAAGAAAATGATTTTATTGAGATAGTATAAAGATTTTGAAGTAAGTAAGTAGTAGGCGGCTAGAAGCAATTTTAGTCGCCTATTTTTTTATGGACGACCCAGCGCTGTCATCGCTTCGTTTTTTTATTGCTAAAAATTATATACAAGAGATTTATCTTTATAGTAATAGCAGCGTTGTCAGCGCTCACTTCAATAAGTCAGCGCTGACAGCGCTTTTTTCGTTTTATTATTATTATAGTCAAACCAGTAGTCTCCTGGCTATCAAATTTGCCCTTAATGTACGTGTCCATAATTAATTTAATTAAACTGCAAGTTGCTTGATTTGTAGCCATATTGTACAGGGTGTAAAAAAAACTCTTGACAGTTTCTTGAAAATTTTGTATTTTATATATACTATTTACTAACTGCTATGAAATTCGAACTATGAAACTACTTACACCACTATTTATTATTTTAATCGTCATTTTACCCCAACTCGCTTTTACTCAGAACTTAGATTTGTTTTCATTTTTATCAAAGGAAGATGTTATTAGTATTTCAAATCAAATTAATTCTGATAGATTTAATGACCTTATAAGAATTGAAAATAGCGAACGAACGAAAAGTATTGAGTTGGCTAAATACAATAATATACCCAAAAGAGTTGGTCAAAGACTACCTTTTAGTTTGTCAAATGGTCTGAAAGTAAACCTAAAAATTAAATTTCATAATTCTGATGTTATTGATTTTATTTCTTACAAGTATTCAGTTGATTCTTGGACAGGAGATGTAATAATAAAAGGTAAAATAAGAGGATCCTTCGCAATTATCAATGACCAGAAAAATGGGACAAGTAATATTGGCGGCTATTTGACGATAGATAATAATTATTACGAAATAATTCCATTTGAAGATTTCTATGTAATATTTAGACAATTAAATGAGAAGTCTGTTGAAAATGAAATGTGTTCACTCGGAAATGAAGTTAATTCTGACAATTATTCTATGCTCAGTTCTTCATCATGTTCTACTTCTGGTTGTTCGAATCCTTCTTTTCATTTGGTCCATATTGTTACGCCAGAATATGTTGATTGGTTAGTACAAGAATATCCTTCCAATCCTTGGACCTGGGCAATATTTGATGCGCTAACATATCAAAGCTTCAGAATGGCTATGCAAAATAGTGGATATCCAAATGCTTCCATGACTTGGACAAGTATAAGCTTGAGTTTTCCTTATTATGATATCAACGATCCTGATATACTTGAGGATCTAGATATTTTAGATCCAATTGCGAATAATCTAATGAATACTTATAATGCCGATGCTGTAGTCATGGTCACAGGATTAGAATACCCCATTTTTGAAGGAAGAGCAAACTGTATAGGACCAGGAGGCAATTGTAGATTCGCTATAGTCGAAGCAGAATCTGCACTTGGGCCAAGGTGGACATACCCTCATGAACTAGCGCATTGCTTTGGGGCAAGGCATGATCAAGATTGTAGTGGTTCATATAGCTGTGAACATGGATGGAAATATTCCCAAAATAATGGAGAGGATAGGACTGTAATGCACTGCTTGCCAAGCTCTCAAAATAATTCTCGAGGATTGAGATTTTCTAATCCTTCAATCTCCGTGAATGGTTACCCTACGGGTACTTTAAATGA
>JAHEJC010000382.1:2347-6213 GCA_024639065.1 Lewinellaceae bacterium
GGTGAACTAGAAAGTGGTGTTTATTTTATTCGACTAGTCGGAGAAGAGTCTTATGGCATCGCTAAATTCTTAAAACAATGAAAGGTTGGTTATTCGCTGGTTTAATTCTTTTCCTATTTCTTGGTTCCTGTAATAAGAATGAGGAACCGATAGGGACTCAATTTAGCGATGTCATTGTAGGAACCTGGCACATGACACAACAGAAAGGATTTCCATATAATGATTGGCATGTATTTGATACAGTAAGGCATGTATTCTATTTTTTTGATGATAATAAATATGAATTATTCGGGAGAATTGATGGTAGATTTATTTCGAAAGGAAAATTTTATATAGATGAAGATGGACCCGTATTGGCTCTCGTGAATGATCGATTTAATAAGGATACTGTTTTTTATGAAATACCAGAATATACAGAATCTTATTTTCACCGGCAATTTATAGACGATGAAGGTATCATTATACAACGGTATGATCGGGTTGAGTGAATAAGTGAGACGACCAACTTAAATCCTTCCGTCATGTTTAACCTGTTTGGCTGACAGGCAAGTTATGCTGACAGCACTTTATTTTTTAACGTGAAAAAATAATATTCATTAGATTAATCTTATAGTAATAGCAGCGCTGTCAGCGCTCCCTACAATTCATCAATTTTTAGCATTGCATGCTGTATTTCTTCAACCTGCGAAGCACTTTCCAGGGCGAGAGGAGCAGCAGCGCGAGCCTCACAATTAGGTATACTACAGCGTTCACAGGTAGTATTTACTTGGCGCAATGCAATTCGGGATCACCAAGGAAACCGACTGTCTTTGGTAAGCTATCATTGATTAATAATCCGATGGTGACACTCATGGGCAACTGTTTTTGATGCAACTTCATACTGGCAATAGGCAATTAGCTGATATTCTGGAGATTTATTTCGCCCTTTCAAGGCATAATTTTGTAATGTACTTGCCATTGGCGTTGTCCATTTTAGTGAAGAAACCCTTTTCAGGGTTAATGTTTGTACAGCTTCGAAAGGGCAGTAAAGAAATTAGTATAGGGTTTAACCCTATGCTGACGATCAAAGATGATGCAAGCCCTGAATGGGCAGAAGCTTTATGCTTGAAATGTTTTTAAATAATTATTTTAGAGGTAAGCGCCAGGCACTAACGTCAGCGTGTATAAATTCAAAATCCATTCCACATGAAAAAGCTCGAAACCTCTCGGCGAAAATTTATCCAAAAATCAGCACTTACTGCCAGCTCTTTTACCATAGGATCTTTGGGAATATCAAATAACTCATTCCCCTTAGAAGCCACCCAGAACAAACTGCCCCGGGAAGTATGGATTGCCGGGATTTCGCAAATGGGTCTTCAGGCACAAAACCCTACAGACATGGTTGACCAGGTCATTAACTTAGTGAAAGAGGTGTCCATCTATCAGCCGGATATTATTTGCTTGCCTGAAGTTTTTCCAACTTCCAACGTGGAAGAAAAACCCAAACTTTCTGATCGAATGGATTTATCAGTCAAGGTTTTAGAACAATTTTCAGCCTTAGCCAAACAGCTTAAGAGTTACATTATTTGTACGGTCCATACTTTTGAAGGAAGTAAAGCCTACAATGCGGCCGTGCTTTTTGATCGGGAAGGCAACAGGTTAGGTGAGTACCGGAAAATTCACCTGACCATAGATGAAATAAAAGCTGGTCTTACTCCTGGACCGCTGCGACCACCGGTCTTTCAAACAGATTTTGGAAAAATTGGCATTCAGATCTGTTACGATATCGAATGGGATGAAAGTTGGGCCCTTTTAAGAGAGCAGGGAGCCGAAATCGTATTCTGGCCTTCTGCTTTTGCAGGAGGACAAATGGTCAACACCAAAGCATGGCGGCATAAATATGTGGTGGTTTCTAGCACCCGTAAAAACACTTCGAAGATTTGTGATATTACCGGAGAAACAATCGCTCAAACCGGGATTTGGGACAAACATTATTTTTGTGCATCGGTCAACCTCGAAAAGGTATTTTTACACACTTGGCCCTACGTAATGCATTTTGACGAAATCAGAAAAAAATATGGACGAAAGGTAAGAATCACCAACTATCATGAAGAGGAATGGTCCATCATTGAGAGCCTTTCTCCGGAGGTATTGGTCGCTGATATCATGAAAGAATTTGGGCTGAAGACATTGGAACAACATATTCATGATGCTGACCTGGCACAAATAAAGGCAAGAAAAGGTTAGAACGAATTCCTGGAAACAAATTTAATATTATTGACCACAGGGAGCATTTCACCGCTATTGGGGATTTGTACTATTGTTTGGGGATCCATTTGCCTATATTTGCTCCATTTTTGATCAGTTGATACCCCGTACCATCAGCATTGATGACAGCCAATCCAGCATGAGGTGGAATTGTTTTGTCGGTTATCTCTAAATATAAAATCTTGTCATCAATCCAATCGGGAGCTATTGAGATCGGGCCTGGTTGAGTAATAGAAAAACTTTGACTTTCATTCAAAATATTCAGTTTAAAGATATCGTGTGCCGTATTTGCTAGGGGCTTATATGGAAATACCGGAGGTACTTTATTATTAACCTTACTGAAAACGACATAATCACCCTTAGGTGAAATTTCAGGATCATGCACGCTCGAGATCCTATCTTTGCCTCCTCGATATAGCATTTCAGGATTTTCACCATTTATATTTCTTTTCCAGATTTCGGTGAAGGTGTTGGAAGGATCGCCAATGTTTGTAGCCATGTAAGCAATATGCTTGCTGTTTGGTGAGACGGAAACATCCGCTTCACCTCTGTCAGTGGTGGCGGTTAGATTTTGTAACCCGGACCCGTCGAATTTTATCTTGAAAATGTCGTTAGCTCCTGCATTCGCCTTAAATTCAGGAATGGTCTTAGGATCAGAGAATGGAAATTTTGAAACCCCGGCAAAATAGATAAATCCATCTTTATCCCAATCAACGCCACCGTTACCAGCCATTGCAAATTCTGGTAAAAGAATTTTTGTGGTACCTTTTAACAAGTCAAATAATAATAACTTCGAAGATTGCCCTCCTACTTCCGGAACTGAAAAATAATTTGCTATTAGAAATTGTCGGTCGTATGACACGGCAACGTGCTCCAAAGTATATGGATTATCAAATGTAATTTGTACTACATTATTTCCATTCTCATCCATCACATAGATAAAATTATTTTCGTGAAAAACAATCTCGGCATTTTCAGGTATAGGATTTTGAGTTTGCACAACTTCTTTGGAGCAACCAAAGAGGATGAATAATATTAAAAACAAGCAACTTATATTTGGAATTTTCATTTCTTATAGGAATAATTTAATAAATCATGATAGTACTGCTGATATCGTAATTCAATCTTATTACGTTTTGAATGGATAATACCCTAAATGGAAAAGGTTTAGATTGTCACAATTGACGCTCTGATGGGCGCATATAGCCGATATCGCATTATTAAAGCTATCTAGATTGCTTAAAGTATCGAAATACTTCATTAGTCGTACGCAGCGCTTACAGCGGTGCTTCATATTCAATTCCTACAAAATCCGCTATCGAGTTTTTTCATTTTTACTAAAATGCAAGCGTTGTCAGCGCTTAAACTTTTAATCAATTCCATAAACCGAATAAACTTATTTACAGATTTCAACCCTTTTTCCTATTTTGATCGCATGAAAAGCATGTTTACATTTTTTGCTTTACTCAGCATTTGGGGTTCACCAACCTATGGGATTGCACAAGCAGATACTACCTTAAATCCACAATACCGCGAGGCAGCTAAATTACTGGTCCAAAATGCGAAAATTCAACAAGCATTTAATATCATTTATGATCAGGATGCATGGACACTGAAAG
>JAHEJC010000383.1 GCA_024639065.1 Lewinellaceae bacterium
TTGTAGCAGGTGCTATTGAAATGCCCAGGATTTCAAACAAATACTGGATAAATGAATTGGGTAGGTTTTCCTCACCCAACTGTCTTTTTATATTCCAATGCCAGTCGGTTAGAAAGCAATAGCCATCGGAAACTTTTTACGAGGGAAATAATACATTAATAAAAATTATTCCTCTATGTCCACCAAATTATTGTTGAGCACATAAAAGGGCATGTTACCGTAAGATCCATTACCTTGACCATCAAATGCGTAAATCATCATCCTATAAGAGCCCGACTCAACCGGTGCTTTAAATTGAATATTAGTGCCCTGTTGTTTGGCAACCAAATCAGGTATCGATTTAGAAGGCACCTCTCTCCTACCTTTACCTGGGATGTATGTATAAAACGGACCGTTCTTCAATATTTCCCAACGATAGTCAATTGCATCTTGTTCAGGATCACTACTCCTGACAACAGCGGAATATAATTTACCTGGATGAAGAAAGACGTTGGAATCAGCCCCTCTTCCATCAATGATTATCGAATCAAGAAAAGGAGCTCGGTTGGAGACGGATGAACCATTCCACAGCTCAGACATTAGGTCAACGAGCACTGTTTTGGCCCCATTGTTAAGAAAGAAACTGAACCAGGTAGGAGTGGTTTCCTGCCTTTGTCCCCAATAAAAAACAAAACTCCCCATGCAATGATTCGAATCAGCAGTAATATAATTAGTATATGTGTCACGAACTCGTTCATATTTTTGAATAATTGACTCTTCCAAAGGTGCATGCCAGCTGGTCATGGCACATTCCCAGAACCCAAGTGATCCCCATTCGGTAATTACATAGGGCATACTTTCATCATAATTGTTTACAAAATCCGGTAAAGCACCAAATGAATTCGCAGATAAAAAATCAATATTTGGGCAATTCTTTTGAACTTCTCGAATTGATTTGGAATAAACTGGAATCGTCACGGGATGGTTTTGATCTAATTGATGGATCATGATGGCCAACTCGTTGAGTGAAGGCCATAGCAGGTGGGTTTGCTTGGAGGAATTGTCAGGCTCATTACCAATGGCCCAGCAGAGAACGGCTGGGTGATTTTTATATCGTATAATTATCTCACGTATTCGTTCTTTCTGCTTTCTTACGGCCACACTGTCTTTATAATCAAATCCTTCCATTTCCCTCCCAACCCAGAGTCCAACCATTACAGCAAGTCCTAGCTCGTGCGCCTGATCTAAAAGTGTATCTAGGCCATCAGCGGTGTATGTTCGCAGTGCGTTGCCTCCCATTTTCTTGAGTGAGGCTAAATGCGCTCTTCCGGCTGCTCCTTTTATTAAAAATGGACTGCCATTTCGGTAAAGCTGAAAACGTCCTCCAATTTTCTTGATCTCCACTGCCCTGGGCATTACTTTCTCTTGTTCAACGTCTGATTGCCCCAGATGATTACTATTTGTCTTCGAAGAGGCGGAATGTTCCTCGGAGCAAGACATGTACAAAACAAGCATAACTGTTATGACCAAAACAAGTAACTTTTGCCCAAAGAATTGCTTAGATGAAATCATAATTGATTATTTTCGTCAGGTTACTTAAGCAACGGAACAGAGGCAGTGACCACATGTCCAGTATCATTATATATGTACAGGTAAACACGTTGATCCTGTTGCACTTTGCTTTTCGGAAATCGAATTTCATTTCCCATTTTTTCAGGATAAATACGATGTAAAACATGTTGGCGATAGTTGCTGACCAAACTAAACCACCAAGGTCCCATCCGCTCATAATTGATGCGAACATGGTCCTGTTTTACAAGTAATTCTCCATCCCAAATCTGCCATTCATAAGTCAAGGTACTTTTTTCGTTGTACAGTGATTCCACCCGAATAATCAAATCTTCAACAATATCTGGCGTTGGCACTATTTTCAATCTTATATCTCCAAGTGAAAAGTTCTGATTTTCCCCTGTCCAAACCTGTTTAAGTGCATAATATGTTGGTTTCAGTCTACCTTTATTATCAGTGATCCCAGAAAGTGTTATGGTCCCTTCTATTCTGTCGCGCCAACAGTAAACAAATCCCCCCAGGTTGTTATTCTCATCGTATGCCACATGCTCCGTCCAGAATTTGCTGTAATACCTGGCCTTTTCAAAACTGCTCATCTCTGTATAAGGTTGAGTGTCATCATGACGCTGATCGGTTTTTATGCCAAATCCGTTTATCATATAGAAATGTTCTTGATTACTTTGAGTAAACAACTGAATAGCTTCCTTAAATTGTAATTCGTCAAATGCATTTAATGCAAGAAAATCAATGGACGGTGCAGCAAATAGATAATCGTCCAACGCTGCTTGAAAATCATCTCTGCTATCCAAAGTGGTTAGTACAGGATGCAAATTATCAATTCGCTTGATTTGCTGTGTTAAATGTTCAATAAATTCCACATATGCCAACCGAACAGCAGAAAGGTAAGGTTGGTGGAAGTAATGATTTAGTTTGTTCCAGGTGGTATTCCCCAGATTCCAGGACAATATAGCTGGAGATTCTTTGTATTTACGAACAATTGAATGTACCTGTTCACTGACTTTCTGGAGCCGAGCAGTATCTTTTAAATAATCTATACTGGGATCCAGCCAAAACCCATACTGAACTTTCAAGTCTAATTCCTCTGCTACCTGAAGTATATTTTTATCATAGATTGTCGGTTTTTCTCGGCTGATCGCATTCGCTCCCATTTCCTTAATCAAAAAAAGATCCTCTAAAAGCCGCCTTCGCGTAAGTGGCCATCTTCCATCTTGCCAGTCTTGTTCAGGATTATATACTACTCCTTTAATAGGCAAAGGGCTTTCCCTAATCGAATCAGACTTCGTTTGGGCCTTTTTGCTTGGTTGTGCCAGATCGAACACGTTTCCCTTCAGCTTTTGATTGTCTCTGTAATCATGGCTATTTTTCCCCATAGTTTTCTCATCTGATGCTGAATGTTTTTCAATTCTTGAAAAATCATTGTCAAATTCAGCCCGAGAAAAAGGAAGACTATCGTTGTAATGACCAAGCAATCCTTGAATTTGAAATTCGGAAGTTAATAACTGATTTAAAATACCTTGATTCTTATCTGATTGCTCGCTCGTTTCAAAAGAAAGAAGGAGCGGGTGATTTAAGGAATCACTGATAAACTGGGAAACTATTGATAGAGATGAACTATCTTCCTCTGATATCAGGACGAGGTCAACATAATGCTTACCTGGATAGTTTTTTTTCCCTTCATGAGAATACTTCCATACATTGGTAACATTACCTGCTCCTTCATTCTTTATTAAATCTATCAAATCATGATAATCGAAGTCAACAAGATTACTTAAGTACTGACTTGATTTTTCCAGATCCATGCAGAGCATGACTGGTCGTTGGTATTCCCGAATTAATTGAGCTAACCGTTGTATGCGTTCAACCGATTTTCTTCTTATGTGCTCCAATTCTTTCTCCTGTGGATCATTTGAATAATTTTCGCTAAAAGCAGAAAAAAATTGCCAGTTAATTAGGGGAATATCCTGAGAGAACTGATCTGTGGAAAAGATCTGGGACAACTGATTAAGCGTTTGTTCATCCAGTTCACGTATTCGGTATGATTTTACCATTCTTTGTTCCACATCCTCACAATAGTTGGTATATTCATTACATAAAGCATCTTCAAATAACGGAAATCTGGATTCCTGGCTCAGCAGGTGCCAACCAAGCTTTTTGGTTGTCGATTCTGTAGATAACGGATGTAAGGCAGAAAGAAGGTGTGTATAATAATTGTGTGAGGATAGTCCAATAACTATGAAAACAGCAATGAGCGTTACATAGTGGTTTCTTATGAATCTGTATGCATAGTCCCGCCGAAATTGAAAGAAACGATTAGCATAAATAGATAGCTTTGATGGAAACAAGCGACGAATTGAATTAGTAATCAATTGTTGCCCTTGTATAACTACGATACCTAATACCAGAATATTAAACGCCGCAAAACTCGACATAATGATGGTGTAAGGATTGAAATCATGCTTTAAGCTGTACCCTATTGCAAAAAAGCTCAACAGGATAACCAGAATATTGGGAATACTGTTTCTCCAGTCATTGACAAACTTACTCTTTTTTGGAGTTGGAAGGTAGGGCACCTTAATCTGAATCAGTGTATATAAGAACCCAAGCAAATAAACCCACCATGTGGCCACACGAAGAATACCTCCGGTTATATGTAATCCAGTTTCGTACTTATCCAGTACGTAGTGTTGGGCAAACTGGCGAATGAGGAAAATTCCAATAAGCAAAGGCAGTACCCGAAATATCAGTTCCGTAAACTGAATGTACAAAGGAACATAAAAGGAAAGCAGCGAAACAATGGGTACGCCAAGATCGATCAGCCCAAAAGCGCCGTACAGAAAATATAGAGGTGTCAGGAAATAATGCAGCCGTTGGCGCCAGGTAAACTTCCGGAATAACTTGGGGAATACCTTAAAAAGTAACTCGAAGCTTCCTCTGGACCATTTTAGTTGTTGTTTGTAATAGGCACTGAGGGTTGAGGGTACCCGGCCTCGAGTTAGTAATTCAGGCACATATACGGAGGTCCACTTTTTTGCATGAAGTTGCATGGAGGTATGCGTGTCCTCACAAAGTCCGCTGGCATGACCTCCAATACTATCCAGTGCTTTACGGCGGAAAATACAGTTCGCACCGATGGCTTGCACGGTACCATGCCGGTTTGCTCCCAACATTATTGGTCCATAGAATAGATAGGTTTGTTCAGCAGCACCTTTGGCAAAAAAACTTTCATTGAAATTGGAGTATCCCTGAATCGATTGCACATATCCCACTGAAGGGTCTTCGAAATGGAAGATTACACGATCTAGAAATTCTGGAACGGGTACATGATCAGGATCAAAAATTACACATAGATCGCCGGTGGCTACATTTTCAAGTGCATAGTTAATATTGCCAGCTTTTGCCCCTGTCTTATCCTCACCTCGGTATACATGGGTAACTCCCAATTCTGCACACAATTCTTTTAAATAAGGATCGTCCGACTCGTCGCATAGTATAGATTGATGAGGATATTTTACCGCTATCATAGCCCGCAGCGTCTGTTCGATCATATCGTAAGGTTCTCCGGCTACGTAGGTGGTCAATATGTCTACTGTCCATTCCCGGCGAGGTTTCTTACTTTTCGGGGCTTTCATTGATGCGAAGTAGAACCATTCGTAGAACAAGTGAAGTACTTTGTATCCAAATGAAATGGTCAAAAGCCAAAACAATCCCTTGTGTCCAATATGATCAGGATTGAAATACCAAAAACCAAATTGAATCAACAGAATGATTGTGATCAAGATCAATAGACGCAATAGAAGCAGATCGTTCTTCCTGATAGGAGGTATTCTCTGATGGACGGGACTCTTTAAATACGTTGAAACCTCTTTCATAGATTGGTGCTTACCAAAACTATTTGAACTCATTGGGTGCAACCAGATTGACAGGATAAATTTCAATGCAAATTAAGAAAGTTTTGATAAGCAATCTGTCGAAAACAAATTTTAGATTTACAATCACTAAGCAGATTGCAGAACTAGAAGCCTAGACGATTGTAATAATCCTCTCGCGCATATTGCTGAATATTATTACCGAAACAAGTAATCCTCCCTGACTGAGGTTTTATCATACAGCTTATTAGTCGATGCAAGGTTGTTTTTCCAGAACCATAATGAAGAGCAAGGTTTTGGATCACCCTTTGCTTCACAATAAAACAAACCAGAAAATCAGCAAAACAATGAGAATTTAAATTGAAAGACCTCTCCAAGAAGAGAAAAATCAGTTCCATGTTTAGGTACCAGCAAGGAGTAAGCAATATTCAATTAATAAGGCAAAGTGATCGTCAGTAATTCCGTTTTGAAATAGAATTTAGTAAGACGCTCCGATTTAATCTTATAATTCTACGATTTTAAGTCTTTAACTAATTAGATATCTTATCAAATCAAAGTTTTTTAATAAAATTATAATAAACACTCATCCCTATGGCAAATAGGAAAGCTATAAGCGTTATTAAATCGGTTGCAGCAGGTGCTATTGAAATGCCCAGGATTTCAAACAAATACTGGATAAATGAATTGGGTAGGTTTTCCTCACCCAACTGTCTTTTTATATTCCAATGCCAGTCGGTTAGAAAGCAATACCCT
>JAHEJC010000384.1 GCA_024639065.1 Lewinellaceae bacterium
GAATGGGTGAGCTCAGCGCCTTTGGGTTTGCCAGTGGTCCCGGAGGTATAAATAATTATCGCAGTATCTTCTGCTTGTGTGGATGCTGTGTTAAAGATTGGTGATTGTCCATCCATGAGCATTCCCAGTGTACTAGTTCCGTTAATAGGGCTTGGATCTGTCATCTGAGGTGTAATCACAATGAAATGCTCACAAGCTTGAACTTGATTAAATCCAGCATGGCCTTCCTGGGCCATAGGCAAATCAGGCGTGCCCTGAAAACAAAAATAGGCTTTGGCATCAGAGTCTTTTAGATGATATTCAATTTCATCATGCTTAAGTAAAACACTCAAAGGAACAACCACTGCACCAGCTTTTAATATGCCAAAATAGACCATAGGAAAATAGGGTAAATTGAGACAACTAAGTGCAATTTTGTCACCTTGCTTGATTCCAGCTGCAACCAAACCGTTAGCAATCTGGTTAGCAGCAGCATTAACTTGAGCATAACTAACAGTACTGTCCATAAAAATAAAAGCATCTTTGCGAGGATATCTTCTTGCACTATCTTCTAATAAAGTGGAAAGGTTCAACATGCTGGTTTAGATTTTTTAGTTAATTGTAATCTAACCAATCATTTTGATAATTTAAAATACTGCATACAATACTTTCATGATGAAAGAACCACAAATGATCAATTGACATTTAGGGTAGGGTAGAGGTATATTGATATAGTTAGATAATTTTGAAAATTACCAGGGTGAATTACCTCCATTTACACAGAGCGTTTGCCCGGTAATAAAAGAAGCTTCTTCACTCGCGAAATAGAGGACAGCATCACCTACATCTTGGGGAGTGCCCCAGCGACCAGCTGGAATTGCAGCTAAATAATTGTCTTTCAGTATTTGAGCATCATTTTTATGGCGCTCTACTGGAATCCATCCTGGTTGCACAATGTTTACAGTAATTCCATAGGGAGCTAATTCTGTGGCCATACTTCGAGTCCATCCAATCTGTCCTCCTTTGGCCGAAACATATGCGCTAAAATTGGGAATAGACTTTTGGAATACCTCACTGCCAATATTAATTATCCGGCCCCATTTTTTTGCCTTCATTCCCCCAATGACTTCTTTGGTCAGTAAGAACGGACTTTTAATAAAAAAATCAATCATTAATTGATAATCAGTCCAGTCATATGCTTCAATCGGTTTTTGAGGTTGAGCCGGGGTAGCATTTGGAACTAATATATCCACCTGGCCTAGTTGAGATTCAATATCATTTATTAATTCCCTGACTTCCACAGGATTAGAAACATCGGCTCTCACTAGAATTACCTCACTACCTAATTGCTTCATCTCATAGAAAGTACGTTCAGCTTTTTGACGATCATTGGAATAGTTAATGCACACTTTGGCGCCTGCTAGACCTAGTGTCTTGGCAATATCCCTTCCAAGCCCTTTACTACTTCCGGTTACCAATGCAACATGACCTTTGAGCGAAAAAGACATAATTCGATTTAATTTATCAATACTTAGTTAACTTAAAATATCTTGAATGATATGGCCATGCACGTCAGTCAGTCGAATGTCTCTCCCACTAAATCGATAGGTTAGTTGCTCGTGATCGATACCTAGCAAATATAGCATGGTAGCATGTAGATCGTGGATGCTAGTCTTATTTTCTATCACTCGATAACCATATTCGTCAGTCATTCCATAAGTGGTTCCTCCTTTAATACCAGCACCGGCCATCCAGATGCTAAATGCACTTGGATTATGGTCTCTTCCATCTTTACCCTGAGCAAAAGGAGTCCGTCCAAATTCCATAGCAAAAACGACCAACGTGTCCTCTAGCATTCCCCGAGACTTAAGGTCTTTCAATAATCCTGCTATAGGCTGATCAACTGCATGTGCATTATCGCTATGACCTTTTTTAAGATTACTGTGTTGATCCCAGCGATCATGACCAGTATTAGGACAGGTTAATTCAATAAATCGAACGCCTCTTTCTACCAATCGCCTGGCTAATAAACATTGTGCTGCATAATTACGACAATGTATATCATCCGAACCAAATCCATATAACTTTTTAGTCGCTGAGGTTTCTCCATTAAAATTAGCCAGCTCAGGCACAGATGTTTGCATTTTATAAGCTAACTCATAGTTAGAGATTGTGGATTCGATTTGATCTGCTTGACCCAACTTTCCCAATAAACTATTATCTAATCTATTCAGATAGGCCAGCTTAGTTTGTTGGATCGAATTTATTATTTCCTGGGGTTGGATATTAGCAAGCGGAGTTTTTCGAGGATGAAGAATCGATGCCTGGTAACTAGCTGGTAAAAAACCATTCTTAAAATTATCTAAACCGCCCGGGGGAGTAAGACCACCATCTAATACTACGTAACCAGGTAAGTTTTCGTTTTCACTACCCAGTCCATAAGTAATCCAGGCGCCCATACTGGGTCTTCCCTGGATACCTATCCCTGTATGCAAAAAGTAGTTTGCATTAGTATGCTCCGGAAAATTAGAAACCATGGAACGGATCATGGCGATATCATCAGCACAGGTTGCAATATGTGGGAACAATTCACTCATCCACAAGCCTGAATCACCGTGTTGTTTGAAGGACCATGGGCTTGCAAGAATTTTTCCAATATTGTTAAATTGAGTATTATCTACCTTGAACTTATCATAAGGACTTTGACCATTTTCTTTTTCTAATCTAGGTTTAGGGTCAAAAGAGTCCACTTGGGAAATACCTCCATCCATATACAGAAAAATGATACTTTTTGCTTTTGGTGAAAAGTCAGGATCGGGAAAAAAAGACCCGTTTTGCAAATTGGAGGATGCAAAAATTTGATTTCCAAATGGAAGACTGCTCATCAATCCCATCAGTGCCACCGAACCAAATCCGTTTCCACAAAGGCTCAATAGTTCTCTACGACTCATTCTGCGGTTATTTTTTGATGCAGTCATCCTTTATACTGTTTATTTATTGTAATAATCATCATAATAAATAAATGAACTCCTTTAAATTAAACACGGTATGGCAATAATCTGCCCATAATTGTAAACTTTCTTCTAGGTCTGATTCGCCAAGGTTATATTGACTTACCATTTTTTCAAACATATCTCGAGCATCAGCAATTTCCGATACAGTAGCATATCTAGATAGTGCTCTTAAGTAGATTTTATTTATTTTTTCGTCAAAAGTTAAGCCATCTTTTTTAAGTAATCGCTGTGCCCATTTAGAGGCTTGATCATGAACAAAGGGATCATTCAATAGTGAAAGTGATTGAGCGGGTACATTGGTAACGTTTCTATTACCAAAGGTAGAAAAAGGGATAGGCATATCAAAAGCGAGCATCATAGGAGGTAAAAAATTTCGCCGAATTTCCTGGTAAATACTTCGGCGGCCATCACCATCCAGACTACCTGTTTTCCTTGGCCTGCCACGGCCGGTCATAAATTCCGTTAGATATATAGGAACGGGACGCCCATACATAGTACTGTCTAAAGAGCCAGCTACCGCTAATATTGCATCGCGAATAGCTTCTGCTTCTAATCGTCTCACCGGGTATTGATGAAAGTAATGATTGACAGGATCCAGCTTCAAATTTGCTTGAATAGACTGGGTAGATCGTTTAAAACCTTCCGATAAAAGAATATTTCGGATCATTTTCTTAACGGACCAACCATCCATAATAAACTGAAGCGCCAAATAATCTAGTAGTTCAGGATGAGTAGGTAGGGTGCCCTGCAATCCAAAATTATCAACGCTAGCGACTATTCCCGTACCGAACAAATGATGCCAGATGCGATTAACCATCACTCGTGCCGTTAATGGATTTTTAGGATGCGCTAATGCGTTAGCCCAAGCTAATCTACCACTTCCTAGCTGAGGAATTGAAATACTATCTATTTTAATTACATCCAAAAATTGTCTAGGCACCACTTCCTCACTCAATTCATTAATACTGCCTCGAATGAATACTGGGCTAAATACGGCATCTCCTTCCGTAACACCCGGAAAATGTTCTTGGTCAAATAGCGTACTGGCGATTTGAGAATATTCATCCAATAAAGGTTGTACATTTTTGTAATCAAATGACTTGAAAGTTGGGTTAAAGATTTTAGACAGGGTTTTGGAATTTATACCTGCTAGTCGTTGCTCTTTCCAGGCTTCTATTGATTGTTCCAAATTGAAGTCGATTATTGATTCTTCGGAGGCTAGCGCATTTACCTGTTGCCCTTTATTAAAACCAAAGGCATATTGAACTTCTATATAGCTATCAGGTTCTAGACTATAGAGATGTTTTTCAAAATAACCAGGTAGAAATTCAAGATACGCTTTGTGACCTTGTACCATAGATAAATCAAAAGTGTAGATATTCCAACTTGTATCATCTACTTGTTCATCCAGGCTTCCGTAGATAGGATCCTGGATTAATTGAAAATTGTCTACAATAATTCGAATAGAGCTTGCTTTACCGGCAGCAAGAACCGCTATGGAATCATTAGTTACAATAAAATTAGGCGAACGCAATGCACCAATTATTCCCTTGGAGTAAAATCTGCTGGAGGCAAAGGTATTCTTCAAGCCCACCAGCTGATTATCCTTAAAAACAGGCTCTCCAATGGTTGGCTTATCACCAAAAGCAAGCCCATCTGCATACCACCCATCCCAGAAACCAATGCGAAAATCACCGATCCAGTTTACCTTATTTCCAATAACAGCTTGATTTACGCTTGTTCCTGCGGAAGATGATAATTGTTCGATGTATTTTTTTTGCCGCTTTATTAGGTCAGAGGACGAAGATGATAGTTTTGAAGAAAAATGGGCACCTACTTCATTACGGATGGTTTCTTTGATTTGAATCAGTCTTTTCAGATTATTCTTTTTAATCTGGCTGCTATTAGCAGGAAAGAGCGTAGTTCGGGCACTTTCAAACATACCATACATTGAGTAGTAGTCCGTTGTTGGGATCGGATCAAATTTATGGTCATGGCATTTTGCACAACCTACAGTCAAAGCTTGAAAGGTTTTTGAGGTTACATCAATTATGTTATCTATGCGAGAGTACTCTTCTTCTTTTAGACTTACCGGACTATGCTTACCTTCTCCGAGATTGAAATAGACGGTGCCGAGTACTGATTCATTAAATCCTTGCTTTTCATTTAGCCTAGGTTGTTTTAATAAATCCCCGGCCAGGTGTTCTAAGATGAGTTGGTTATATGGCACATCGGCATTGAATGCCCGGATCAGGTAATCCCGGTAGTGCCAGGCTCCATTAATGGGGTAATCAAATTCATGTCCCATAAACTCGGCATAGCGGGTCAGATCCATCCAGTGGCGTGCCCAGCGCTCTCCAAAGTGGGGTGATGAGAGATAATAGTCAACCAGTCGGTTATACAATTCATCTGAATTATCTTTTTTGAACCTTTCGAGGTCCTTCGAAGAAGGTGGTAAACCGGTCAGGATATAGGCGACACGCCGTATTAATGTTTGTAAATCAGCTTGCGGAGCTGCTTGCAGCTTATTTTCAGCATGTTTACTATTTAGGAAATAGTCAATAACCTTTGTAGGATTAGAAAGATTATTTAATTCATCGGGTGGTTTGAATCTAGGCTGTATAAATGCCCAATGGGGCTTCCACTTTGCACCTTGTTTAATCCATTTTTGGATTAATGCAATTTCTCGCTGCGATAGAACTTTCTTTAACTCAGGTGGAGGCATTATCATGTTGGGGTCTTCAGACGAAATTCGATCAATCAAGATACTTCTATTAACATGTCGAGGCATTATTGCAACCCCACCATGTTTCAATTTTGCGGTCGCTCCTTCATAAGTATCCAATCTTAAATTAGCTTTTCTGCTGCTTGAATCTGGCCCATGACACACATAACAGTTTTGAGATAGTATCGGACGAATGTGGTAATTAAAATCTACTTGATCCGGTAAATCAAAACTTGAATAAGGATCTTTGTAGGAGTTTAAAAAAATAACCCCAATCACTATTCCTGCAACTAGTAAAATTATCAGATATTTATTGATCGATCCTTTTAACATTCCAATTTAAAAAAAGTGTCCGTATAAAATTAGAAAATATTTCCATAGCAAAAGATGGAATGACTAGTTGTTTAGTATAGATCGTCCTAGTCGGAGGCATTGTATCTTTGTCTATCTTTCAATTAATTA
>JAHEJC010000063.1 GCA_024639065.1 Lewinellaceae bacterium
TTCAGACCTTCTTTTTCCAAAGTTGAGTTGCCAATATTCTTGTTCGCCTTTAACTCGGAGCGTATTCAAAATAGTTGTTTTGGTTGGACTTCCATCCGTATTCAAATACCCTGTTTCGGGATTACCTTTTGGCCATCGATCGGGTTTAAAATTTTGTAAGTACAACATATCATCCCGAATAATACCTCGAATCGGATATCCTTGATCGTCAGGCCTACCTACATCGTGTCGTTCTTTTCCAACCAAAACAAAATCGCGATCAACATACCTTTCTTTCTCCTCAAATAAAATATCGGTTAAACTTTTACCCGTAATAGGGAGCATACCCACCTTCTCCGGGTTAAGATTAGCGAGTTCTAAAAAAGTAGGGGCAAAGTCGATAAAGTTCACATAATCTTTTACTACCCGGCCAGGATTTTTAATGCCTGTTCCCCACCTAACTGCTAATGGCAGGTGATGCGAGTATTCGTAAATATCGCCTTTGATGCGAGGAAAAGGCATTCCATTATCAGCGGTTACGATGATAATAGTGTTTTCTAATTCCCCTATCGCTTCGAGCTGGTCCAGCATATTTAGCAAGTGTTGATCAAAGTATTCGATTTCAAAAGCATAATCCAACATATCGGTTCTGACCGAATCAACATCCGGCCAAAAAGCAGGTACCTCGCTCACATCTTTTAAGTTCTTCTTTCCTTTAATAATACCTACCTCATACTCATAAGCACGATGAGGCTCGTGGCTTCCATACCAAAAACAGAATGGTTTTCCATTAGGCCGTTTATCCAAAAAGTCAGCAAAATTTTTTGAGTAATCATTATTCGATATTTTCTCAGCAGGAGGCGTCAATTTATAATGATCAAATTTAGGTCCTGTCAATTGCCTGGGTTTATCCTTTATAGTTCCTGCATTGCCAGGTGCCCAACCTTTGGCAACGCTGCCTACCCAATAACCATTTTCGCCAAGAGCTTCTGCATAGGTTTTAAATTTTGCGGGAAAATCAGGAGAGTGATTGGCTGCTTCTTCAAGTTGCCAAGAGTTCCGTCCAGTCAGAATACAGGCACGGGAAGGTGCACATTTCGCATTGGGAGTATAAGCCTTGGTAAATAATATACCCTCTTTTGCCACTCGGTCAAATGCTGGGGTATTGACCCAGTTGCATCCATACGCACCGAAATGTTTCCAAGAAGCATCATCGGCTATGGCGAATAGGATATTGGGTCTTTTATGATCGTTGGATGCAGAGGTGGTCTCTCCCTGAACACAAGCGAATAGAACTGCAAATAAAATGACTGGTGATAATTTGAAAACTATACGTACCATTATAAATATTTTTCAATGAGTGTTTGGAGAATTCCTAAATGATTGCTAAGATAAATTACAAGATAATATTAACTCATAAAAAAGAATTTTTCTGCATGGAATTGAAAGAATGACCAATCATCTTTGTGTATAGAATTTTTACTACGTGTAACGACACCTCAAACTGAACACTTCTTATAATCGCAATAAAAGGAATATCTGTAACTGACTTTATTCGTTATGGTCTTCAACTGCACTTCCAATGTCAGTTTCACTATACCTTTCCAAATATATCTTAAATCCATGAGCATAGACAAATGGGAGGACTTTTTGTGCATTGATGATTAGTCCTTTTTCGTTTCGTACCCATTCAATTATTCCATCACTGCCCAGCTTTTCTATTTTGTCAATTTTTGAATTCAAGACTCCGATTTGAGTGCTAAGTGATTTTATAACCGTCTCAGCATTTGGCTTGTCCAATCCGGAAAAAGTAAATGGTAATACCAGTAAATTTTATGATTCAATCGCCAATGACAAGGATTGGGCAATGTTCTTCTAGCTGGAAATGAATGAATCATTAAACTAGAAACTCCAAATGAAGCTGGAGGACCTGCACCAGGGAATTGAAAATATAACCAAAAGGAATATTAATTTTATAAATGGTCACGATTTAAAATCAGGTATCAATCCAGGAACTGAGGTCTTTCAAACTTTTTGTTTCTAGATAAATTACTTAAGTTTCTCATCTTAAATAAATAATGAGCATGATAAAATCAGAATTCTTATTGTCGGGGATTGCTAACATGACAAATGAATTACCCATTTTGATAACTATAGTACTGCGATTAAAACTCGTGATCGGGGTGATACTTTTTTCTGCAAGTTTAAGTGCACAAGAGCGTCCTAATATCATTTTTCTACTCACAGACGACCAAACCAGTATTGCAACCGGTTGCTACGGCAATGACCAGGTGCAAACACCGCAAATGGATAAACTGGCGGAGGAGGGAATACGGTTTACGAACCACTATAATACCACTGCGATTTGCATGGCCAGCAGAGCCAGCATCATGACTGGGATGTATGAATATAAAACCGGATGCAATTTTATGCATGGGCCTTTGCGAAAAGAAATTTTTCAGAAATCGTACCCGGTTTTACTACGTGAAGCCGGTTATTTTACCGGATTTGCAGGCAAATTTGGCTTTGCTGTTTCAGATGGGACAAGCGTGGATGACAAATCATGGGATGTATTACCAGTTGAGGCTTTTGATGTTTGGGGAGGAGGGTTAGGCCAAACCAGTTATCAAACAGCCCAGAATAAATATATATCGAAATACTCAGACGATTACCCCCATAGTTCAAGGGCTTACGCTGCATGGGCAGCAGACTTTTTTAAGGAAGCAAAGAAAAGTGGAAAGCCATTTTGTATGTCTATCAGTTTCAAAGCTCCTCACCTGCCCTTTACGCCAGATAAGTACTTTGACAATGTGTATGCTGGAAATATGTATAAAAAACCAGCAAATTATGGATCCCAAAATGCTGACCACCTCTCCCCACAAGCCAAATCTGGTCGTCAGTATAACAGTTATAATTTTTGGAGAGACTCTGAAGAAACCTATCAGGAGGCTATTCAAAAGTATAACCAACTTATTCACGGGGTGGATTTCGCAGTAGGCATGATTCGTCAGTCACTAAAAGAATTGGATATCGAAGATAACACCATTATCATTTTTACTAGTGATAATGGCTACAGTTGTGGAGCACACAATTTTGGCGGGAAAGTGCTTCCTTATGAAGAGGCTTCGAAGTCACCGTTAATTATTTTCGACCCACGTGCAGCTGAAAAAATGCGAGGTATCAAAAGAAGCGAGGTGACCGGGAATATCGATATGGCACCGACTATTCTAAGTTATGCAGGATTATCCACCCCCAAGAATATGGATGGAGTAAAACTGCAAGAAATGATCAAGAAAGAGCATGGGATTTCCAGAAAATTTTTGCCCCTATTTAATATGTGGGGTAATGACGAAATTCAGGCTATGTCCATAGTTAATAAAAACTGGAAATATATCTATTGGCAGTATGCTGATACACGCATGGAACCGGCTGAAGAATTATACAATTGTGCCATTGATCCAATTGAGATGAAAGATTTGGTTTTAGACTATGCTGCCAGAAGACCATTAAAGAAAATGAGAAAATACTACAATCGACAGTTAAAGCATCTTGCGAAAAATGCAGTTCAATTCCATGATTATGCTAAGTATGAGATATTGTTTGATAGAAAAGAAATTGCAGCAACCAAGAAACCCTATTTAACCGGCACCTATGCAGAGCAGATAAAAAAGAAGTAACGCCATTGTTCATACCTTGACCTCGTAATAAGGATTAATTACACGCCAATTTTGAGCTGATATATGGAAGATGATTATGAATTATCTTATTTATGATGCGAGGACTGCTTGATTGATATGACTTTGTGATTTTAGTAAAGCTTCAGAGAGATTAATCACACTTGCGAAAGTCAATTAGTCTACTCTCAAGTGATGCACAAGCATGAGCTAATCTTAAACAACTGAACCCGCTATATACTCACTTTGATTTTTATTGTAAAAAAAGGAAATGTATTAAGGGATTCCGTTTAAAAGCTAACTGAAAGCGAAAAATCAAATCAGTTTTTCCAACCCTGAGCTTAAACAAAGTGCTGAAAAATTAGTCCACGACTAACTGTTACATAAAGTTCCGAAAATCAGATTGAACAAACTTGTTGATTGGATGTAAAGGGATTGACATAGATTATCGAGGAACTTTGGTTCTGCAACTGAATTGGAAAAAAAATTCATCAAAATTTTCATAATGATTTCAAAGAAGCGATGGTCAATGGGCATTATTTCTTTCAGTGCTTTAGGAAGGGCAAGAAAGAAATATAGTCCTTCCTGCCCGACTGAAAATCAGTCATTCAGGCTGGGATTTTTACCTACTTTGCATCAAGGCCAAGTAGGTTAAGGGAGATGCGGTTATTATAGTACGGAGCATAGCAAGCTGTTAAGCGGTCATGATGCCTTTAAATAAAAAGGATATGCCGTAAAATGGTCGCCGATCATTGATCAGACAAATCATAGCTCAGATAAATCAGAAAATCATGGAATCAGAATAGACAACCATAACAGCACGTGTGATCATAAATTTAAAATGACAGATATACCCAACACGCCAATCTTATGCTTCACTACAGACAATCCCTATTTCCACAAATCCTCTCCGTATGACCATCCCTTCCTGACCGGTTCCTTAATATATTGAGCAAAGTCCGGATGATTGGTCACCTTCATCTGATCAGCATCATATTCGACCGTGGTATGGAACCGTTGTGCTAGTACGCCGACTAAAGCCATTTCAGTCAGTCGTGTAGCATAATCGAAGTCAGAACCTGGCGTAGGACCAGTCTCGGTGATTGCGTCTATCCATTCACTATGCGGACCACCTTTGACCCGAGGTATCGTTGTGGTAGGTGGATTATTTTTGAAAGCTAACCATTCCTCTTCGGGAAGGAGCAATTCAGGATTGTTGGGTCTGCCACCCGTCATCAAAGATTTCTTGCTACCAACCATAATCATTCCTGAGCGAGGTAATTCATCCAAACCCCATTCGGGTCGATTGGCAGGTTTCAAACCACCTTCGAACCAATGAAGTCTAACTGCTGGTTTATTACCCCTGGCTGGAAAATTAAACTGGAGGTGTGATTGATCGGCAATAAATCCCGCGACGGATGGTGATTTATAAATAGACTCCACGGAAGTAGGCATACCCAAATCCAGCGACCAGAAAGGAGCATCGAGGGTATGGCAGGCCCAATCACCTAACTCGGCGTTGCCAAATTCGTACCATCCGCGCCAAAACCGGGGTAAATAATACCTGCTATACGGCCTATACTTTGCCGGTCCAAGCCAAGAATCCCAATCCAATCCTTTAGGTGCTGGTTGACTAGCCGGAGGATAGTGCTGAGGCTTTAAGAAATACCCCGTTTCACTGAAAGTTGGACCATTGAACCAAGCGATCACTTCACGCACATCGCCAAGTACACCAGCTTCATACCACTCTTTTACCGAGCGTATGCCATCAGTCGCATGGCCCTGATTGCCCATCTGTGTGACCACGCCGAAGTGCTTGGCAGCTTTTCGTAAAGTTCGTAATTCCCAGATATTATGGGCCAGCGGCTTTTCTACATAAACATGTTTGCCCATTTGCATCGAAGCCATGGTCGCAGCAAAGTGGGTATGGTCGGGCGTTGAAACCACGACCGCGTCAATTTCACTGCCCATGGAGTCCAGCATTTTTCGAAAGTCGGTAAACTTTTTTGCTTTTGGATAAGCATCATAACTTACGCTGGCTCTATTATCGCTGACGTCACATAAGGCAACCACATTATGCATGGTATTGCCTGCTTCATCGGGTTGGGCACACCCTTTGATATTGGCGCCTCCTCGTCCACCTACGCCAATAAAGGCCAGATTCAATTTATCACTTGGTGGTTCGGTATGTAGGTTAGGTAAAACCATGAAGGCGCCCGAGGCCATGGAGGTCGTCTTGACAAAAGATCTTCTGGATATATTTTCCATTTATCTGTTATAAGATTATGAATGATATAGGTTGATAACTTCTTCAGGTTAATCGAATAAAGTAAAGGTAAAAAAGTGTTTGCCTTCCAGGCAACTTATTATGTGTCTAATTAGAAAGTAAAATTTTGGAGAACCTGGATGGTCTGGCGAAAGAATTGACCGAGTTTTAGGAACTGTTCTTTTTAGATAATAAAACAGGACAAAAAAGCAAATGCTTTAGCCACTCAAAAGTATTGGTTCTAAATCCAACTAATCCTCAACACAAAGATTTCAACATTTTTTTGTTCTGTTTTTCAGCATCGAACTTGAAAAAGAAGGAATGAACCTTAAGGTTTTCACCTTCAACTCTTGCTTCAATCGAAATGAGCGAACCGAAAAATTAGTAGAGTCAGATGTAGCCAACAGTTATATGCCAAAGCTATAATCTGCAATCCTGAAATTGCCTGCACATAGGAATTGGAGTTTAAACACAAATATGGTTTCTGGGATTGGCGTCCATGGCGTAACGAGGCAGATGCAATTCTGACTATTAAAGGATTAGAAAAACGTGGCCAATAGAATCATGAAAAAAGTAAACGCAAACATGTTTAGCTATTATCATAATTTTATGATCAAAGAAGGAACCATATAACGACCTATAATATTAAAGGGATGAATCCAATTCCAATATTACTTATAAGCATTTTATTAGGTAGTTGTTCAACTACCTTTACTCAGGACGAAACAAAATGTACAAAATGGCTGAATGTAATTCTGGTCTTAACCGATGATCAAGGGATTGACGATCTCGGTTGTCATGGTAATCCGTGGTTTAAGACACCGAACATCGATGCGTTTTATAAGGAAGCGGTTAGACTAACTGATTTCCATGTGAGCCCTGTTCTTACCCAACAAGAAGTTCAATCATAACCGGGCTTTACCCTATTAACAACGGTGCTTGGGCAACTTATAAAGGTAGAGATGCCTTGTCGGAAGAGGCGACAACGCTGGCTCAACTGTTCAATAAAATTGGCTACAAAACCGGGATTTTTGGAAAATGGCATTTAGACGATAATTATCCAGCATGTGCTACCGATTGTGGCTTCGATCAGGCAGTTTATCACAAAGCTGGTGGGGTAGGAGAACTATCCGATCACTGGGGTCACACCTATTTTAACGATGTGAGTTATGTAAATACTAAACCCAGGCAATTTGAGGGTACTGTACCGATATATGGTTTGAAGAGGCCATGAGATTTATTGACCAATCGAAAGACAATCCTTTCTTTGTTTACCTGCCCACCTATGCACAACATAGTTCTTTTTACGTAGATGAGAAATATGCGCAACCTTAACAAGCCTTAAAAAGCGATCAAATCCTAAATCCCCAGTTTTATGGCATGCACTGTCTATAAGGTTCATTCGGAGCAGCCTGATTAGAGGTGATCACAAGTCGTATTTTCAACGGAATTGCATGGAGATAAGTTTAACTAGAATCTATGACTCTTATGATTAGAAAAACACTTTGTCTTTTCTTCTTGATGTTTGATTTTTTTGGGAACTACGCGGATAAAAATAGATGGAAATCGTAATTTACAAATTTAGAATAAGTGAATATGTATAGTGGACTGTTTTGATTATTAAAGATTTGAGAAAATGCTCTTGGAAAAAATAAGTCTTCTAATTTCAATAATGGCGTTCTTTGTGTCTTCCTGCGTATCCAAATTACCGGATGAAGTGGCTAGAGCTTATAAGCAATTACCTGATGAAATTGATTTCAATTATCATGTTCGTCCGATTCTATCTGACCGGTGTTTTAAATGCCATGGCCCCGATGCAAATGCTAGAAAAGCCAACCTCCGTCTGGATAATCAGGCGGATGCATTTGCAACCTTAAAAAACGGTCACGGTTATGCTTTCATTCCATATCAACCATATAAAAGTCATGTAGTTAATCGGATTTTGACAAATGATCCTGAGCAAATAATGCCTCCACCGGAATCAAACACTTCGTTGAGTGCTGTCGAGAAAGCAACGATTATCAAGTGGCTGGAACAAGGTTCCGAGTGGAAAGCACATTGGTCATTAATTACACCGGTAAAATCAAACTTGCCAAGTATTAAAAATTCAGATGAGGTCCAGAATTCAATTGATCTATTTATCTTAAGTAAATTAGAGGATATTGACCTTTCATTTTCAGAAAAAGCAGATAAGGCGACCTTGCTCAGAAGGGTTTATTTAGATTTGATTGGTTTACCTCCAAGCTTACATGCCATGGACGATTTTCTTAAAGATGATAGTCCGGGAGCTTTTGAAAGAGTAGTAGACGGTTTATTGGCATCGTCTAATTTCGGGGAGCGGTGGGCCTGGGAATGGCTGGACGCTGCTCGGTACTCAGATACGAATGGTTTTCAAGGCGATCCTGAGCGAAAAATGTGGCCTTGGAGAGAGTGGGTAATCAAAGCCATTAATAGAAATATGCCTTATGACCAGTTTACGATAGAGCAATTGGCCGGTGATTTGATTCCGAATGCAACGACCGACCAGATCTTGGCGACTGCTTTCAACCGCAACCACATGCACAATGGCGAAGGAGGTCGAATCGCTGAAGAAACCAGAGTGGAAAATGTATTCGACCGATTAGAAACCACCAGTACCATTTGGATGGGTTTGACGTTTAATTGTACCCGATGCCATGATCATAAATTTGATCCAATAACCCAAAAAGAATATTTCCAATTTTACGATTATTTTAATCAAACTTCTGAAGCAGGTTTAGTCGGAAATGGTATGATTCCACCTTTGTTGGATTTAAGTCCAGCAATCGAGCAAGAAAAAGTATTGGAACTTCAAGCGTACATTGAGCTGATAAGCTCAAAAGTGGAAAAGTATGAAGCCATTAAATTCCAAAGTGAAACCGGTATTGCCTCTGACTCTCCGGAAGCGGCAGATTTAAATGGCACCAGTTTATATGAATTGGGATTTACTCCGGCCAAACGCAGTCCTTATTATGTAGGTCTTATTAGGAATTTTTTTAAAGAAAGGGATCCTAAATATGCGAGTCTGTTAGATGAATTGAAGATAGCAATGGATGCAAAAAACAAACAGGCAAATAACAATATACAAGTGATGGTTATGGACCAGGTGGAACGTCCTAGAGCCACCTTTGTTTTAGACAGAGGGATCTATAATAAACCGACCGGCGAGACTTTACAAGGTGGCGTGCCGGAAGTACTACCTCCCCTGCCTGAGTCCACTCCAAATAACCGCCTAGGATTAGCTAAATGGCTTGTATCCAAAGAACATCCGTTAACTGCCAGAGTTACTGTCAATCGTTTTTGGCAAGCTTTTTTTGGGCAGGGTTTGGTAAAAACTACCGATGATTTTGGTATTCAAGGCGCCTTGCCTACCCATCCTGAATTATTGGATTGGCTGGCAGTCCACTTTATTGAATCTAATTGGGATGTAAAAGCACTTTTTAAACTAATTGTACTAAGTAGAACTTATCAACAATCTTCAAAAATACGTCCCAAACTATTAGAAAAGGATCATGACAACAAATGGCTATCAAGGAGTCCTCGTTATCGGTTGCCTTCCTGGATGATCAGAGACCAAGCACTAGCAATTAGTGGTCTGTTAGTGGATTCTATAGGCGGACCTTCCATAAAACCGTACCAGCCAGCAGGCATTTGGGAGGAAGCTACTTTTGGCCAAAAGAAGTACCAACAAGACTATGGCAATGCTCTTTATCGAAGAACAATTTATGTTTTTTGGCGACGAATTGTAGGTCCTACGATGCTTTTTGACAATTCCTCTCGACAGGTCTGTTCGGTTAAACCTTCATTGACAAACTCACCTTCACATGCACTCGTAACGTTAAACGATATTGCCTATTTAGAGGCTGCTAGAGTCATGGCTGAAAAGGTGTTAAGTACTAAAGAAACAACAGAGGAACAATTGATGCAAGCCTTTAGATTAGCGACTCTAAGATTACCAGACCCAGCTGAAAAAGAGATTTTAGTAAACCATTTAACAAAATTTAGAAATGAATTTAAGGAAGAATCTTCTTCGGCTGATGAATTTTTATCCGTTGGAGAATATCCAATAAACTTAGGATTGGAACAGGTCGAGTTTGCAGCTTTTACCGCCCTCTGTTCTATGTTGTTAAATTTAGATGAAACAATTACTAAACAGTAAGTATGAATCCTTTTAAAGAATATAATGCAAGCATTACCCGACGCCAATTTTTTGGCAAATCGGCATTAGGGATCGGTGCTTATGCATTAAGTTCATTGCTCAACCCATCTCTTATGGGCGCCAACCTACCAAATAACAATGTGTTAGGTAGAAATGAAAATGGATTACCGCATTTTGCACCAAAAGCTAAACACGTAATTTATCTATTTCAAAACGGCGCTCCATCACATGTCGATCTTTTTGATTATAAACCAAAGTTAAGGGAGTGGCATGGTCGACAAATACCCGATGAGCTTACTCAGGGTAAACGTTTTAGTACGATGACTGGCGAGCAGGTCATGCGCCCAGTATTGGGTACCATGGCTGATTTTAAAAAACGCGGAAGAAGTGGAGCCTGGATTTCAGATCTGTTGCCCTATACGGCAGAAATAGCGGATGACTTGTGTTTTATTAAATCCATGCACACTGAACAGGTCAACCATGCACCAGCCATTACTTTCTTTTTGACTGGTTCCGAAATGGCCGGTCGTCCCAGTATGGGTTCATGGTTGACTTATGGACTAGGAAGTTCAACTGAAGACCTTCCTGCTTTTGTAGTGATGACTTCCAGAGACAAAGAGAATAGTTGTGGACAGATATTCTACGATTATTATTGGGGCAATGGTTTTTTGCCTTCTAAGTTTCAAGGCGTAAAATTTAGAGGAAGCGGTGATCCTGTCTTGTATTTAAATGATCCCAAAGGGATGAGTCGGGGACTAAGGCGCCAGATTCTCGATGGAATAGCAAGCCTCAATAACAAAAATCTCCTTCAATATAATGATCCGGAAATTAATACTCGAATAGCCCAATATGAAATGGCCTATAAAATGCAAATGAGTGTACCAGAGCTGACCGATTTTTCATCGGAATCCAAGGCTACCCTGGCTATGTATGGGCCGGATGTAACACGCCCAGGAAGTTATGCCTATAATTGTCTGATGGCCCGCCGTCTTATAGAAAGAGGTTCTCGTTTTGTGCAATGTATGCACGCAGGTTGGGATCAACATAGAAATATCACTTACCAACTCAAGACACAATGTATAGATACTGATCAACCTAGCGCAGCTTTAGTGAAAGATTTAAAGCAAAGGGGGCTCCTGGAAGATACGTTGGTGATTTGGGGAGGTGAATTTGGAAGAACTCCTTTCCTGCAAGGTCGAATTGATGACTATGATGTTTGGGGAAGAGATCACCATCCTTATGTGTTTTCACTGTGGATGGCAGGAGGAGGGATCAAGCCGGGCATGAGTTATGGCTCTTCGGATGAATTTGGTTTTAATCCACAAACTAACCCTGTTCATGTTCATGATTTTCAAGCCACCCTTATGCACTTGTTGGGTATAGACCACGAAAAATTCACTTTCAAACATCAGGGACGGCGATTTCGACTTACTGATGTTCATGGACAGGTGATCCAGGACATTTTGAGTTGATCCGATATCCACAACATCTGGAACCGATTACAAACCTATAATAATCATTTGCTACCGAAGAGGTTTTACCTATCGAACCAGCGTTTCGCTTAATATGTTAGTTTATAGTCTTTAAACGAAGAGCGAAATTGTTTTATAGTTGATTCTTCATCAGCAAACTTCATGATCCCAAAGCTTTTAGGATTGTGTACATCGTTATCACTTTTGAGTAGAGGAAATAGGGTAGAAGTGCTTCTTCTATTGCCATCGGCATCATTTCTGTCCTGTCGCACGGCCATAAATGTCCAGTTTATATAAGAACAGGTTTAAAAACTGGTATCAAATATTTCAGGTTCTTTCTCTTTAATTCCTGGTTAATAATTTGGATTAAGTCTAGTTAATTGGTCTTAACCCCTTAAAGTACCTTATTGAGCATATTAACTTATCGTAATCTTTTGTTAATTAATCGATAAAAAAGTGACTTTTGATGCAACCTTTCGTAATTTGTAACCGTCTTACTATAAAATAAAAAGACCGTGACTAAAAACAAAGAAAACATACTAATTTCTATTTTAGTATCCCTCAGCCTCCTCTGCGTAATATATTTAGGGCAAAGTGATTCTTTGGTAGAAACCACCTCTTTCTTGCCTTTGGACAAGTTGGTAATTGATTACTCCTCGGACAATTTTGAGCCGGGTTCTATTGACTTACTTAGTGGTATCAAAAAGATCGTTACGATTGCAATTAATAAATCGTAATTATTATAGGTTAGCCCATTTATAACCATTGAGAAATTCTTGGATCTTCATTTTTCGCTTACCTTCTAATTGTATTTCAAGTATATTGATATAACCTCCTGTAAAATAAAGTCTTAAGTATTGTTTTTTATCAGACTGAAATCCTAACTCTGAAGTCTTTTCATATATTTTCTCTCCCTTTAGGATTTTGATACGTTTATTCTCTAATTTGGTCCAGGCACCAGGGTAAGGACTCAATCCACGAATATGATTATAAGCATCATCTAGACTCATTTTTAGATCAATTTCACACGTTTCAGGGTGAATTTTCGGAGCAGGAGTGGCTGCTTCATGAGGCTGCTGATAATAAACCGCGTGACCGCTTTCAATCGCCTGGACCGATTTTAAGACTAATGCTGACCCTTCTTTCTTCATTCGCATATATAAGGAACCCGCTGTTTCATCTGGACCTATAGACATTTTATGTTGAAATAAAAGATCTCCTGTATCTATTTCTTTTTGAATCCGGAAGGTGGTTAGACCAGTCTCAACTTCACCTTTCATAATCGCCCAATTGATCGGTGCGGCTCCCCGGTATTTTGGCAATAGTGAAGCATGTAAATTAATAGTGCCCAGGGGAGGCATATCCCATACGGCTTCGGGAAGCATTCGAAAAGCCACAACCACCTGTAATTCAGCCTTCAATGACTTTAATTTTTTATGAAATATTTTACTTTTTAGATTTTTTGGTTGTAGTACTTTTAATCCTTTTTCAACCGCATATTTCTTTACAGCTGACTGAATTGTCTGTTTCTTGCCTCTACCTCCTAATTTATCGGTGGCTGTAATAACCCCGACAATATTATAACCGCTTGCTAAGAGGATTTCTAATGAATCGACCGCAAAATCTGGCGATCCCATAAATATTATGCGCATATAATTTATTTTTTGATAAAAATTACGTCCCAAAGTTAGACGTTCGTAACCTTAAAAAGTTAAGCAAATCTAAAATATGTGAATAGTTTTTAATATTTAACTTTGTCACACCGATTACCAAGAAAGAAATGATAAATAAACAAGAAGAAGTTAAAAATGAGGTAGGATTGATGGAAATAGATCTTAAGAAGGAAAAAACAGCTAGTTAAAAGGTTAAAGAAAATGAAAATGCATTGGAATCAAAGCATCCGGAGTCTAATCCAAGTCGACTGATTCGTGATGTGGAAGATGAAATGCTTTCTGGTTATTGGTCAAAGTTTAGGTTGCCAAAGAAGCTTGGTCTTTAGAATCACCTGAATTATCCTGAAAAGCGGGATGTATGGGTATTATAGCTTACGGTTCATTTACACTATTATTTATTAGGTACATTTGAAGACTTGGAAAGTGTACGAACGGCAAATGAACAATTGGCAGGGAACTGTGCGGTATGTTCGGTTGTTAATCTTGAAAACGGGTTTAGAAGACTCAAGAATATTAAGTACTATAAACAAAATTATGACTGCAAAAGATTTTTTAATGGCTTTACCAAAAAAGGTAAGCAAAGATGCTATAGAAGGTATGGAGACCTTATTCCATTTTGACCTGGATGGGGACGATGGAGGTCAATATACACTGGAGCTCAAAGATGGTGCATTAAATGTGATTGATGGTTTGGAAGGAGATGCAAAATGTGCGATAAGGGGAAAAGCTAAAAATTTTATCAAATTAGCCCAAGGTGATATAAATCCGATGATGGCCATTTTGACTGGAAAAGTGAAAATAAGCAATCAAGGTGAAATGTTGAAATACGCTAAAATATTTGGCTTATTATAGACTAAGAAAAAGTCCGATTTTTATTGGGACAGGATCGCTTATATCCTGAATTTGGGGAAAGAAATGCAAGGAAAGATCGTCATTTACATCAAAGCCTTGTAAATGAGCATCTACATAAGCTTCGATTACCTGCAATAAATAAATGGCAGCTGTGCCAAAATAGGCTAATTCCATATTTTTCCGAAAAGAGTCACGAGCACTTTTTATGCCATCTGCACTGCTGATAATACCAGTATATTCATCTTCCTCAACACCAGCTAACCGAATCACATAAGCATCCTGTAATCGCTTATAAAAGTCACGATTATAAGTGATTAAGTAAATGGTCGTACCCATGGCTCCGTAAACTATTGGCGCTTTCCACAATTTGCCATTATAGATCTGACCAGCTCCAGGAAATATAAGTGAATACAAAGCTGCTCTCTTTGGTATTACCTCTTTCTTGATTTTTACTTTAATAGCAGGTTTTTCAACTTTTAGCGTAGCGGAATCCAGTTCCGTTTGTTGTGCAAAACCAACAACCCCTATAAATAGTGATATGCTTATAATAAAACCAATTCTCATTCTTTTCGTAAACGTAAGTTCTCTTTTTTCGTTTGTTACCAGCTCGTTAAACTAAAATATTCAATAACAAGATGAGCTTTTCTAAGGTTGAATTAACTATTTTTTCAAAGAAAAATTCCTGCAATTTAGCTGGTATTTTAGCTAAACTTATTTTTGCCCATGCTGAATCCTTTTTTTTGACTTTTAAAAAAATTATTAAAAATTGTCCTGAGCCCTAATTATTAATCAATATAAAGGTAAAAATATTATGTCCGTCATAGAAGAAAAGCAAGCCATCTATCAGATTTCAAATAGCTACTCTACTTTAAATCAACGAAAATTAATCAATCAACAGGTATGGTTTGTATGTCATGGATTAGGCTATTTAAGCAGGTACTTTATAGGTCATTTCGCTAATTTGGATCCTTCTAAGCATTTTATCATTGCGCCACAAGCATCTTCTAAATACTATTTGGACGAAAGTTATAGTCGGGTAGGGGCTTCTTGGTTGACCAAAGAAAATACAAAACCTGAAATCCAAAATGTTCTCAACTATTTTGATCAAATCAAAATACAAGAGAATTTGTCGGATCGGGAAATGAATATTCTAGGATTCTCACAAGGTGTATCTGTTGCGCTGAGATGGACAGTCCAGCGTCAAATAGCTTGTAAAAAATTAATTATATACGCCGGCAAAGTTCCGTTGGAAATCAAACCAGCGGAGGTAGATTTTCTATTAAAAGCAAAAACCCAAATTTATCATGTTCACGGGACTCAAGATCCATACCTGAAGTATTTATCGATTCCTGATGAAAAGAAATATTTGGATCATTTGTTCAAAGGCACCGTAAACTATCTGACTTTTGATGGAGGTCATGGGATCGATCAAAATATTTTACGGCAAATAAGTTACTGATGGCCATCAATTGCTGTTACACATCAAACCGGTCGTGGATTAAGTAAATTCTAAATAATGCGGATTTTTTTACTCCAAGCATACCCGTAAGCTCTGATACGATACACATAAATGCCCGGACTGAGCCTTCTACGTATTTCGTCCAGTGATATTGCTTGAATACCCATAATTTGATGATCATGAAAGAGAGTAGAAAGGGATTTGCCATCAAGACTATAAAGATCTATTTGCACATCCGTTATACTTGGTAATTCAACATAAATAAGAACGTCCCCATAACTTGAATATCGCGGTTCATGACTAAAGCCTTCTATGAATACTTCTTTATTATGGGTAGTTGGAGCACATTGTATACCTAATTCATCAAGTCTGCTAAAATTTTGTCCCAGCAATTGGTCTACCAAGATGGGTGACAGGCATAACCAGTATTCAAGCAGGGTTGCATAAATAGATCTGAAGTCAGTTCCATAAATCAGATTATCAGCTTGATCTGTATTGATCAAATCGGGATCTTTACCCAATACTGCATTTCCGTTTAGTCCTTCACCAAATAGAATTACCGGAGCGGCTGCACCATGGTCGGTTCCACCCGAGGCGTTTTGTTCAATACGTCTACCAAATTCTGAAGTAGTGCAACAAAGTACCTCACTGTCCTTGCCATCCTGGGCGAGATCTTCAAAGAATCCTTTAACCGAATTTGCCAGGTCGCGCATCAATGCTGGGTGTCTTTGATTTTGTTGCGCATGTGTGTCATGCCCATCTATGGTGACCATATAAACTTGGGTAGGCAACCCTCCCCTAATAAGACGAGCCACCAAGGAAAGTGATTGGGCTAATTGATTGAAACCACCATAGTCACTGTTGCTATCACTTTGGTTGTATGCTTCCTGAATAATTTCGGCATATTTGAAGGTCTGATTTGCAATTGTCCGGATAAATGAAAGTTGTTCTCCAAATAGACATTCCGGGACGTCCTGGGTATCATATAATTCTCCCTTGGTAGCAACCTGGAATAACAAATCGGCGTTCGCAACTGAAAACGCCAATCTGGTATCGGTTTCATTGTTGAATAAAATGGAACCTGCATTGCCTATTTGGATTGCGGGTGGATATGCAGGTGGATTGACAGCAAAATCCGGAAAACAATTATCCAGCATTCGACCCAGCCATCCCGAGTCATCCTCTACATTGCTATCAGAAGCAGAATCCCAAATATCCGAGGATCGAAAATGCGACAAGTTTTGATTGGGATAACCTACACTATTGATCACCTTCATTTTTCCGGAATCCCAGCTATTTTTTAAAGCGATCGTCGAATTTGGCATAGAAAATTTATCATTGAGTTTCCAAGTATTGCTTTGAGCTATTGCAATGGTCGGTCGTTTTCCTTTATACGTGCTGTAGTCAAAATCAGGAATCACCATATTCAATCCATCGTTACCTCCTTTCTGCCTGATGATTACCAACTTGCGATCGGATTGAGCCTCAAATAAGGCATTTGCCATATTCATAGCTTGCACCGTTTGATTCCCCATCAGCATAGATCCACCGGAGGTGAGCCCCAGTGTCCTTAAGAAATTTCGTCTACTCCAAAAAAGATGATGTTGCTCATGAGCACTTTGATCTCCTAATCGAATAGCTTTTGGTAAATATTTATTTTCCATGATTAACTCAATTGAAATTCAGGTGTTTTAAAAAGATAACTCATCAATAACCCTACTTGAGTCGGAGCCGAATCCCAATTTAGATTCCAAGAACCGTCATCAAAATAATTTTGGGGGATTTCGGATTTAAAGATCTTGATCGCTTCATCAATATTAACCTGATTATGGAATCCTTTAGCCGTAAAGAAATCAATCATTCGTAGGGTAATTTCAACAGGATCTTTAGACTCATTGGTAAGCGCAATAGCCAATTCACGAAGATGTTCCGGATTTTCACTAAATAAGCCTACTAGGTAAAGATCTGTAACTGCCCATCTCAACAAAATTTTTTCGGTATCAATCCAGTTACGATCACCTGGCCATCCAGCCACGTCAAGCGGACTATATAAATCTTGACCTAGTACTCCACCAGCAATAGCCAATACCTGAAGAATGGTTTCGTCCTTTACAACGGCATTTACTTCTTTTAACATGATACTCATAAAACCAATGGGGCTTTTTATCATGGTTCCATTGACATATTGATTGAAGAAATGGTTACTCTTAAAGAGTTTTTTATATACGGGTATTAATTCAAAATCAGCATTTATGAAAGTCTGGGCCAGCTCTGCCGTTATACTATAATCTATATCGGGAGAAACAAATGCTGAATAAATCTTTTCACATATGAAATTGGCTACCAGAGATCCTCTTTGACTGAACAAAATTTCATGTACGTCATCATACCCCCAATTACCCGTCTGGCCAAATATCGATTTTTGACCTTGGTCGTGAGATATTTCAATAAAATCGACTGGATTGCATAATCCATTGAAACCTTGGAATCCAGTTAAGGCCCGGGCAGTTTCGGTTATATCATCTTGGGTATAACCTTGGTCCCGTCCAAGTGTGAACAGTTCGTAAAGTTCGCGAGCATAGTTTTCATTAGGTGCCAAAACGGTGTTTTGAATACCATTAAGAAACAATAGCATAGCTGGTGATTTGCCCATAGCTATGGTAAATTCTTTAAAATTACCGAAGGTATGCTCATGAATGATTTGGTGGTATTCATACATCCAAGGCAGACAGATATAATTTTCAATTTTTGTTACAAAATGGTTGTGCCAGAAAAGCATCAATTTTTCATTCAACCCTGACCCGTCTAACAATCCTCGAAACCACTTAATCTTCCATTGATCAAAAAGTTCGGTTACTCCATTATTTGTTTGATAATCTTCTTGAGTGAAATCATTCCAAGCTTCGGCCTCGGGTAGTGGTGTGTTTTGGGCAGTATCAAACAGTTGATCAATAAGATCGCCGGGCTCTAGTGTAAGGTAGTTTTTAATTGATTCAAAATCGACTCCAAATCCAATGCGTCGAAATAGGAATAAAACTTTTTTTTCATTCCACGGGTTTTCTTCCGAAGGTATATAGGGTGATAAATCAGATGTGTTGCAAGGATCGATACTAGTCGAATGCTCCATGATAATTTGAATAGATTACTAATATTATTAATGCATGGATTATGCCAAGATTTTAAATTTTGACTGATTCTAAACGAGAAAGTTTAAATAAGGAAATCAATAGTGTCAATTTATTCCTAAATTAACTTTGGATAACCAGTACATTATGGAAATAAAAGTAGGTAGGAATGTAATTATTACCGGTGCAACCGGAATGGTAGGAGAACTTATTTTAAAGGAATGTTTGAATCACCCTGACATTCTTCAAGTGACTAGTATTTCTAGAAGTCCGCTGAGGTTAGAGGATAAAAAGATAATCGAAATAAGACGGGATGATTTTACCGACTACACATCAATTGAGCAACATTTTAAAAATATTTCGATTGCCTTTTTCTGTTTAGGCGTATATACCGGACAGGTATCAAGGAATGAATTCAGGTCGATTACTATTGACTATACCCGAGTGTTTGTTGAAACATTGAAAAGAAATAGCCCCCAAGCAGTATTATGTTTTTTGAGTGGTCAAGGTGCCGATCAAAAAGAATCCAGCCGATTGGCTTTTGCTAAGGACAAGGGAATAGCTGAGAATCTTATCATTAATCAACAGTTGGGTGAGACCTATATCTTTAGACCAGCCTACATTTATCCAGTTACACCTAGAAAAGAACCCAATTTTAGCTATCGGATCATGAGAAAAATCTATCCACTCTATAATAAAGTGTATCCCCAAGGTTCTATTACCTCTTTGCAGTTGGCAAAAGCCATGTTTATGGTTGGGTTGGAAGGTGCAGATAAAATGATCTTGGAAAATCAGGACATTAAAAAAATAGCAGTTTGAATATTGGGTAATGAGTAGGTAGTAAAGGGTATTGAGATAAAGATGCAAATGGTATATCCCTTTTCTACTTCGTTTTAGCGGGCAAGCCAACATCGAACATTGCGTCTATTCCGGAAAAGTGATAATAAAGAATATGCAAAAAAAAATAAAATTTGCTTTAGACAAATTGCTTACACACCTCCCACTCTTACCTGCCCGCCTAACTGATTACTGAGGTAGGCGGGCAGGTAAGATAGCTCGCAAAAAGGTTGACAATAAAGATGCGGGAGGATTCCCTTAAAAAGGATAGAAGAGCGGGAAGGCAAATATTATTCTTTCATCATAATCTATATTTTGTTTCAATACACTTCCCGTAGTGGACTCAACATCGAAAATAGAATATTGAACATCGCAGATCCAATAGTTAGATTCTCTGATTATATTTGTGATATTCCACGAATCGGATGAAATGATTAATTCAAAAGCAAATGTACGTACAGAAGAATTTTTCTTTTAAAAATGTGATGCAATTTTCTGGTGGGCACTTGATTTGGCTTACTGCTTGGGCAGCTTTGGTTGCCACCATTTTTCAATTTACAGATTTGCATTGGTTTTCAATACCCTGGATTCCGCTTTCGGTAATTGGTGTTGCTGTTGCTTTCTACATCGGTTTCAAAAATAATCAGGCCTATGATCGTTTGTGGGAAGCTCGTAAGATATGGGGTGCAATTGTCAACAGTAGTCGGGCGTGGGGCAGTGCTATAAAAGCCTATGTGACTAACCAATTTACAGATGCAATAGTCAGTGAAGAACAACTCTTTTCGATTCGTAAAAAACTAATTTATAGACATATTGGTTGGCTTTATTCCTTACGATCACAGTTATTAATACCCACGTCCTGGGAACATATTCGACAAGGATCTCACGTAGCAAGGGCCACCAGAAAACGTATGAAGACATTTGGCGTTGGCTTGTTAGATGATGAACAGACAGAAAATATGTTACATAAATTTTTGCCACCTGAAGAATACAAGCGCTTGATAAATTATAAAAACACAGCCACTCAGATAATAGATCAACAGTCACAATCTCTAAAAGAATTAAGGGAAAAAGGTCTGATAGAAGACTTTAGGCATATGGAACTTCAAAATTTGCTAAATGATTTTTATGTACATCAAGGAAAATGTGAACGAATTAAAAAATTTCCTTTACCTCGTCAGTATGGCTCTATGAGTTTTGTTTTTGTTGGAATATTCATATTTCTGCTGCCTTTAGGGATGGTTTCTGAATTTCACAAACTAGGTGAATATGGAACCTGGCTATCTATTCCATTTACGGTTTTAATTGGATGGGTTTATTTAATGATGGAGTTGGTTGGGGATTATTCAGAAAATCCTTTTGAAGGATTGGGTAATGATATTCCTATGCTGGCTTTATGTAGAACGATTGAAATCGACTTGCGAGAAATGTTGGGTGAAACAGATCTCCCTCCTAGCATCGAACCTATAAATGGGGTGCTCCTGTAACCAACTTTCAATTATTCGCAAAAATATGAAACCAATTCACTAGATTAAACCGTTACTAGAGATTATAATAAAGATAATGTCAAACCAGATTAGGAATTAAGTCAATTCACCAGCTACTTATATTTATCCCAACAATGAAATGATGGATCCAAACGTAGATGGAAGAGAACAAATGAATTTTTTGGGGTGCCAGAATATTCCTTTTTTATTTATTATTGATTTTGAGATGAAGCAGCCGAGAGTACTTTCATTACATCAGGTGGATCCTAAGGAAATTTTATACAATATTCATGGGTTTAACAATCTCCCCATCCAATTGCCCAATTTGCCAGACATTTTTCATTTTGAAAAAAGGCCCATTTCTCAAGCCACTTATAAAATTGCTTTTGACCAGCTAATGGCTGAACTGAAATATGGAAATACCTATTTAGCGAATCTTACTTTTCCCACCATTATATCCACGGATCTGTCTTTGTTGGAGCTATTCTATTTTAGCAAAGCACCTTATAAGTTGTGGATGGAAAATTCCTGTGTAGTTTTTTCTCCAGAGTCTTTTGTGCGCATCAAAGATGGAATAATCTCATCATATCCTATGAAAGGAACCATTGATGCAGCATTGTCAAATGCACGTGAAAAAATATTGCATGACCCAAAAGAAATTTCCGAACATGCAACCATAGTAGACCTTATTCGTAACGATCTTAGTAAGGTGGCTAAAGAAGTCAGGGTAAACCGATTTAGATACATCGATGAGATCAAAACCCATGGGAAAACCCTGCTTCAGGTTAGTTCTAGAATTTCCGGAAAATTACCTGGTGATTTTAATCGGCAAATAGGGGATATCATTTATTCCATGTTGCCAGCCGGTTCGATTTGTGGAGCTCCTAAAAAGAAAACATTGGAAATAATAAAAGCAGTTGAAAACTATGATCGGAATTATTTCACTGGAATATTTGGTTATTTTGATGGTTGCCAACTTGACAGTGGGGTAATGATTCGTTTTGTGGAAAAGCAAGAAAATCAATTGGTGTTCAAAAGCGGTGGAGGTATAACTGCTCAGAGCGATTTGAATTTGGAATATCTAGAAATGATTGATAAAGTGTATGTGCCTATTAATAGAATCCATCAAAGTCCAGTACGGAATCTTACATAATATTGATTATCACAATTACCGAATGAAC
>JAHEJC010000385.1 GCA_024639065.1 Lewinellaceae bacterium
GGTGATAACCAGCGGAGGTGCAAATCGAATGATATTGCCTTGGGTAGGTTTTGCTAATAAGCCATTCTTTGCTAGCTGTACGCAAATATTCCAAGCTGTTTCACTTTCTTCGTCATCATTGATGACCACAGCGTTGAGGAGGCCTTTGCCACGGACCAATGAAAGTAGGTCATATTTATCCACCAGTTGCTGCATGCGCATTCTGAATACTTCACCCAAGTCTCCGGCTTTCTCAGCCAAGTTTTCATCTTTTACCACCTCCAGGGCGGCAATAGCTACTGCGCAAGCTAAAGGATTGCCTCCAAAGGTAGAACCGTGTTCACCAGGTTTAATTGACAACATGATCTCATCATCAGCAAGAATGGCTGAAACCGGAAAGACACCTCCTGAAAGCGCCTTTCCCAAAATTAAGATATCTGGTTTAATCCCAAAATGATCGCAACAAATCATTTTACCGGTTCGAGCAATTCCAGTTTGCACCTCGTCCGCTATAAACAAAACGTTGTTTTTCTTGCACAGCTTATATAAGCCTGGCAAATAATTTTCATCAGGCACAACCACCCCTGCTTCTCCTTGAATAGGTTCGATAATGATGCCAGCCACATGCTCTTCAGACAGTGCTTCCTCCGCTGCTGCTATATCATTATATGGAATGATGTTATAACCTGGAACAAAAGGACCAAATCCGGTGGTACTCGACGGATCCACCGATGCCGATATTGCTCCTAAAGTGCGCCCGTGAAAATTACCTGTCACAAAAACAATCTTGGCTTGGTTATGAGGAATTTTTTTCTGTGTATAGGCCCATTTTCTACATAATTTAATAGCAGCTTCAACGGCTTCAACACCTGTATTTATTGGAAGTACTTTGTCAAAACCAAAAGTGGACGTTATATATTGCTCATACCTACCAAGCATATCGTTATAGAAGGCCCTTGAAGTCAAGGTAAGTTTATCCGCTTGATCTTTCAGTGCTTGAATAATTCTAGGATGGCAATGGCCTTGATTAATTGCAGAATAAGCCGATAAGAAATCATAGTACTTTTTACCTTCAACGTCCCAAACATAAACGCCTTCCCCTCTGGAAAGAACCACGGGTAATGGATGGTAATTATGCGCTCCAAAACGATCTTCAAGTTTAATGAGTTCTTGTGAATTAAGCGTTTGATAGGCTTGCATGGTATTTATTTTTATTATTGCAAAGATAGAAAAAAGTGGAGTCCATTTTATCTAAGTTCAATGGGTAAGTTTAAAATATCCAAATAAAACTCGGGAGTATTTTTAAACATTCTATTGTATGATTTGCTCCTTGTCCACGTCCTTTATTTGATCTCATCTAATTTACGTTGAATCAAAATACTTGTCTATTTGAGTAGAATTTGTTCCAGTGTCAGTATTCTTGTAGACCCATGAATTTGCTTTTACCAAATACATGGGTCTATTAAAAATAAAAATTCTAAATTAGAGAAAGAGCAATCATCAAAAGGATACAGATTTTAAACATGTTGAATTTTCTACTTTATTTTCGTAGAAACCAATCTATATTTTAATATTAATGTAGGTTTCGGGACTCAAGATTTAAAAAAAGGATTACTAAATCTAAAATCAAATAATAAGTAATATATAACAAATTAATACACAATTATATATGAAATATTCTATTTTAAAATAATTAGAAACAAAGTCAAAAAAACGAACATTGGATAAGTTCTAAATTTAAGTTAATATAAATAATGAAATGAATAATCGCAAAATTACCTATGTCTCCTTAACTGTGGCATTGGCTGGATTTTTATTTGGTTTTGATACAGTAGTCATTTCGGGCGCCAATTTACCAATTAAGGAATTGTGGGATACATCACCCCTATTTCATGGTATGTTCATTATGTCTATGGCGCTTTGGGGAACGGTTATTGGCGCTCTCTTTGGAGGCATCCCAACAGATAAAATAGGACGAAAGAAAACGTTACTTTGGATTGGTATTTTGTACGCAGCATCAGCGCTGGGATCTGCTCTGGCTCAAGATCCGTATATTTTTTCCTTTTTCAGGTTTATAGGCGGTCTGGGAGTAGGTGCCTCCAGTGTGACAGCACCTACCTATCTTTCAGAAATTTCACCTAAAGAAAAGCGCGGTAGTATGGTTGCCAGGTATCAGTTCATGATTGTATTCGGAATTCTATTGGCTTTCTTTAGCAATTATCTGTTGAAAGGAGTAGGCGGGGATATGGATTGGCGATTTATGTTAGGTGTAGAAGCTATCCCGGCAGTCATATATTGTTTTCTGGTTATCCAGATACCTAATAGTCCTCGTTGGCTTGTATTGCATAATAATGATGAAGACACAGCTAAAAAGGTCCTGGCCAGTCTGGGTATTACTGAGGTAGCTACAGCCATTCAAAACATTCGAATTTCGGTAGCTAGCTCGGAAAGCAAAGGTATATTTAGTGGTCAGTATTCCTATTTACTGGTACTGGCTTTCCTAATTGCATTTTTTAATCAATTGTCTGGTATTAACTTTATTCTATACTATGCTCCAGAAATTTTAGAACGGGCTGGATTGGGTGGTAAAGAATCATTAGGCAATTCCATTTCGATTGGAATTGTAAATTTAATATTCACTTTAATTGGAATGTATTTGATTGACCGGGTAGGTAGAAAACGACTCATGTTATATGGCTCTTTAGGCTATATTTTGAGCTTGTGCATGGTTGCTTATGCTTTTTATTCTGGGGCTGGATCGAGTTTCCTGTTAACCTTTATCCTAGTTTTCATTGCCTCTCATGCTATAGGGCAGGGTGCAGTAATTTGGGTATTTATTTCAGAAATATTTCCGAATAAGGTACGTGCTATGGGTCAATCCTGGGGTTCGGGTACGCATTGGGTCTTTGCGGCCATAATAACCCTCTTGACACCAGTTTTTTTAGATGCAGAGAAAGGAATATTTAAGGAAAATCCCTGGCCGATATTTGCCTTTTTTGCTGGCTTTATGGTGCTTCAATTACTTTTTGTATTATTTATGATGCCTGAAACCAAAGGTAAATCTCTTGAGCAATTAGAAGCGGAACTTTCCAAAGTAAACTCATTGAAGGAAATTACTACATAATTAATAGGTTAATATGTCCAATCCTAGTCCACATGTCATTTGTTTTGGAGAAGTACTGTGGGATGTATATCCTCAAGGGAAAAAGCTAGGCGGAGCCCCATTTAACGTAGCCGCACATTTAATACAACTGGGTCAGAAGGCCTACATGATCAGTAGAATTGGTAAAGATGGTTTAGGTGATGAAATCAAATTAGAAATAAAGAATAAAAAAATTCCACTATCTACCATACAAATAGATGAAGAATATCGGACAGGCACTGTTGATGTGCTTTTAGATGAATATGGCAAACCATCTTATAAAATAAATTTTCCTGCTGCCTGGGATTTCATCCAATATACTGAATCCATATCGAAGTTGGTTTCGAATGCTGCAGCGTTGATATATGGTTCACTTTCTTGTCGAAATCGAGTAAGTTATGATACACTTTTTCAACTGATTAATCAAGCGCCTAAGACCATCTGTGATTTAAATATTCGCCAAGGTTTTTATAGCAAACCATTAATTGAAAAACTTATTCAATCTGCATCTATTCTTAAAATCAATGATGACGAAGCTTTGCTGTTATCTCAATTATTCTCCATTGATTTGAATAATTTGTATGTGGAGGTTTCTGAAAGATATCAGGTCGAAATAATCATACAAACATTAGGAGCAAAAGGTGCTGAGCTCTTTTCAAATGGCAGTATCATTCAAGCTCCTGGACTATCAATTGATGTAAAAGACACGGTCGGCAGCGGAGACGCTTTTTTAGCTGGATTCATCCACTCCTATCTTCAAGGAAAAGAACTGGAAACCGCCTTAAATAAAGGATGTGAACTGGGTGCATTTGTTGCTACACAATGGGGAGCTATCCCAGAAATTGATATAAATTTCCTCAATAGGTAATTAAAAATAATGATGACCAAGTATTTCATAGCGCTGATCACCTTCATTTTTTTTATACAATGCTCCTGTAAACCGCCGATCCGTGAGCATGATGCTCTGTCTGAATACTACACGGAACCCCATCGCCCTCAATTTCACTTCTCACCCGAAGCTAACTGGATGAACGATCCTAACGGTATGGTATATTTCGATGAAGAATACCATCTTTTCTATCAGTATTATCCGGACAGTACGGTATGGGGACCTATGCACTGGGGGCACGCCATAAGCCAGGATTTAGTTCGATGGGAGCATTTACCGATCGGTTTGTATCCGGATTCCCTGGGCTATATTTTTTCAGGCAGCGCAGTTTATGATGAAAAAAATACATCTGGTCTTGGGGAAAATAGGCGGGGAGCCCTTGTGGCCATCTTCTCTTACCACAATCCTAAATTATTGAGTGAGGGATCCGATGAATTCCAGTACCAAGGGATTGCCTATAGTAACGATCGGGGCAGAACCTGGACGAAATATGCAGGTAATCCGGTAGTGAAAAATCCGGGCAATCTCAGAGACTTCAGAGATCCAAAAGTTATTTGGCATACAGATTCACAACAATGGGTAATGGCAGTATCAGCCTTAGACCACCTTATTTTTTATGGATCGCCTGACCTCAAAGAATGGGTGGCGCTCAGTGAATTCGGTCGAATAAAAGGCAGCCATGATGGTGTGTGGGAGTGCCCAGATTTGTTTCCACTAAAAAGTGAAAATGGTAAAGACTATTGGGTGCTTATTGAAAATATGAATCCAGGTAATCCCAACGGTGGATCAGGGACACAGTACTTCATCGGACAGTTTGATGGAACCACATTTCAGGTAGACCCTGACTTTGATCGGTTATTAAGCACTATTCCTGCTCATGTGCCGAAAGGAGAAGTATTTGAAGATTTTGAGAATGGCTACGATCGTTGGACCATAGAAGGAAATGCATTTGGCTCATCGCCCGCTGCAGGTACGTTACCCGGACAAAATGAAGTAACTGAATATAAGGGAAATTATTTACTCAATTCATTTACAGGTGGTGAAGTTGCGACGGGAACATTGACGTCAGAAACGTTTTCCATTTCTCATAATGCAATCAATTTTTTAATAGGAGGTGGGAATCATCGAGGTAAGACGTTTATAGCACTTGAAATTGAAGGTAGGATCGTCCGGGAGGCGGAAGGGAACAACTCCGAAAAGCTGGTGTGGAAAGGATGGGACGTCTCAGGATTCAAAGGCCAACAGGCCAGACTTGTTGTCGTGGATAACCATACCGGTGGCTGGGGTTATATTCAGGTTGATCAAATTACCTTTGCCAATGAAGTCGCACATGATGAGGTTTCCGGATCAGTTTGGTTAGATGCTGGACGGGACAATTATGCAGGCGTGACCTGGTCCAACCAACCGGAAGGTCGACGCATATTTTTAGGCTGGATGAGTAATTGGGCTTACGCTCAAATTGTTCCCACAGAAAAATGGAGAAGTGCAATGACGATTCCATGGGAATTATCAATACGTGAAATAGACGGTATCCCTAGATTGATCGGCAACCCGGTTAAAGAGCTAAATTCATTGCATACCGAAAAGATCAATGTAGTTCAATCCACGGACTTGCCGGAAAACAATTTAGCCAATATTCAACTAACTTATAACTTATCAAATCCGACGATATCTGGATTTAAGATTTCAAATGATCGAGGTGAATATATTGAGTTTCAATATGATCCAGCAGATAATCTATTCTCTTTTGATCGTAAGCATAGTGGAGATGTTTCTTTTTCCAGTGATTTTCCAACGCTGGCAAAAGCGTATAGACTTGAATCCTCAGGTCCACTAAATCTTAATATTTGGTTAGACCTATCTTCTATTGAGATTTTCATTGATGATGGTTCCAAAATTTTTACAGAAATTTTCTTTCCTTCTGAACCTTACACAAAATTGGAGATCCTGAATTACGAAAACCTTTCCTCATCTTTTATGTATAGCCTGGAGAGCATTTGGTAGGAATTTAGTTCAATGAATTTTTTAGGATAATTTTCTTTCTTTCCGAACCTTACTCGATCGAGGTAATTTAAGTAAATGAATATATAAAAAAAGAGGTTGTTTTTTAAGACAACCTCTTTTTTCTC
>JAHEJC010000064.1 GCA_024639065.1 Lewinellaceae bacterium
TTGAATTAGATGCCTTTATTATAATGCCAAACCACACCCATGGAATATTAATTATAAATAATATCGAGAAGAAATTGGAAAATGATATAGATCCAGAAATAGAGAATAGGGAAATGGATAAAGATATAGATCCAGAAATAGAGGATAAGGAAATGGATAAAGATATAGATCCAGTACAGACGTTGCAGTGCAACGTCTCCACACCCACCACACCTTCCACACCCACACCCACAGCCTCCACAGGATCCCTAAATAATCCAAATCCCCTAATGAAAAAAATATCCCCCAAATCCGGATCCATATCAACCATCATCCGATCTTATAAATCTGCCACTACCAAACATTCCCGAAAAATAAATTCCGATTTTGCATGGCAATCCCGATTTCATGACCATATTATAAGGAATGAAAGGTCCCATAATAACATCCGAAATTACACTATAAACAATCCGCAGAAATGGGTGAATGAAGGCGTCCAATAATATCTGTATTTCATTCTAACAGGCCGTGAATTCCTATTTTTCGTGGATAATATCCGTTTTTCCATAGTAGTATCTATTTTTCCATCATCTTTATTTAAGTGTTTTTCACCAAAAAACTTGATTAATAAGTCTTTTTCACCTACATTAAGTGATTTTCACCTATCTTACATTATTATTCAGCGCTAAATGAGTCATACAGATTAAATATAATTCACCTAACTCTATGCAGATCAAGCACTTTTCACTTGAATTAAGCGTTTTTCACGGCAGAAATGTTCCAAAAGAAGGTGTTATCGTAGGATATGGCGCCATAATAGAGGCTTATAAATTGCCCGTTCCAATTCCACAGCAACTCGCATTTATAAGTACAAAGAAGAGACAGTCAGTAACAGATGAATGGAAAGTCTACTCCTCTCGATATCTTCCAGAAGAAACATTGTACAAACAACTCACTTTCGCACTCAAGTACGAAGGGGTCAACTTACTGGTATTCAAAAAGCTATTTGAAGTACTAGATCCTAACGAATTAACAGTGATGCTCCAGCAAGAAGTATTGGGTAAATACAGCCGAAGAATTTGGTTTCTATATGAATGGTTAATGAATGTACAGTTAGACATAACCGATTTGAAAACAGGTAATTTAGTTCCATTACTAGATGAAAAGCTACAATATGCCATTAAAGGAACTAGTTCGCCAAGACATAAAGTAATCAATAATCTACCTGGCACAAGGGACTTTTGTCCACTCATTCAAAAAACAAAAAAATTAGAAACTTACATTGAAACCGATCTAAGCAAAAAGAAAAACGCATATTTAGAACAAATAAAGGACGATGTATTACAAAGGGCTTCAGCCTACTTATTATTAATGGATTCTAAAGCCTCATTTTCTATTGAGGGCGAAAAACCTCGTAGTAACCGAGCAGCAAGATGGGGCACGGCCATAGGTCAAGCTGGTGTTAATGACTTAACCCTCGAAGAACTAGATGGATTACAACAGCTAGTGATTGAAAACAAGCGGTTCACAAAAATGGGACTTCGAAAACAACAAGGTTTTATTGGTGATCGAGATCGAGTTTCCAAAGATCCAATTCCAGACCATATTTCAGCCAAATATCAAGACCTGGAAGTTTTAATGCAAGGATTTATGGCTACCGAAGATCGCTTGGTGAATTCAGAATTAGACCCGGTGTTGGTGGCTTCAACACTCGCATTTGGCTTTGTTTTTATTCATCCATTTGTCGATGGAAATGGAAGGCTCCACCGTTATATTATTCATCACATATTGGCTAAAATGAATTACACCCAACAAGGTATAATTTTTCCAATTTCAGCCTCAATACTCAATCATATCAAAGATTATAGTGCGGTGTTACAATTATATTCTCACTCAGTCCTTGAGCATATTAAATGGAAACCGTCAAAGGATTACAATGTTGAGGTCTTAAACGAAACCATAGATTATTACCGCTATTTTGATGTGACGAGGCAGGCGGAATTTTTATATGATTGCGTGCAAGACACTATAGAAAATATAATTCCTCAAGAGGTGGATTATATGGCAAAATACGATGTCTTTAAAAACTATATAGATGAGGTATATGAAATGCCCGATGACATTGTTTCCTTGCTGGTTCGATTTCTGGAACAAGGGAGCGGTAAATTATCTAAAAGAGCTTTTCAAAAAGAGTTTGCTGCTTTGAATCCGCAAGAAATAGTTGACATACAAAACCACTTTATAGAAATTTTTGAAATAGAACAATGAGTCACCAATCAGACTGGAAGGATCTATAGTTTCACAGATTTACTTTAGCTTCAACGCTAAGCTTTAATTTTTTAATTCGTCTTTAAACAAATTAATTAATATGATAAAAGTCGTTCATGAATTCAAAGAATTCGCTTTAAAAGGCAATATGATTGATATCGCTATTGGGGTGATTATCGGCACTGCGTTTAACAAAGTCGTGGAGGTCATAGTAAAACAAATATTCTTACCACCATTGTCTCTTATTACTGGTGGAGTCAGTATGGAAAATCAAAAAATTGTATTAAAAGAACCAGTAACTTTGAATGGGATCATATCAACAGATGAAATAGCTATTGGTTATGGAAAATTAATCGAAGCGTCTGTTGATTTTTTAATAATCAGCCTAACTGTTTTTGTAGTAGTGAAATTTATGAATCGACTCACCGATAAGGCACAAGACACCAAGGATTTGACAGTTAAAACTCCAAAAGACATTGAACTCCTCGACAGAATGACCGAACTCTTGGAAGAGCAAAACAAATTACTTGAAAGCAAAAATTCTTAAATTGTATTTATACACATCCATTGGGCATATTTGATTGAGCCTGTCCAGACTACTTATAGGTTTAATCCTTCAATGTGACTTGTTTTCATTTTTTAATTTGTCGTTATATTTTTGGTACCAAATCGGCAGCATAATATTTTTTGGGTAGTTTAGACATACTACACCGTAAGTGGGCTGATTCACAATAAATATAACAGGATTACTCTGCTGGCATGCCTAGGTAAATCACAACTCCAGATCTTGCAAGCCTTTATGGTTTCATACTTGTTATTTGTAATTGTCTTTTCGATTTCTAAGTAAAATACTTTTTTTAAAAGCAATAAATAGAATTTAAGCTTAGATTCATAACCTCATTGGACCCCAAACTGAACTAGTTTTTATGGATGATCAAAAGTTTCAGTTTACTAAGGAATCCAGCATTTAATCTGTTAGACCTAGGAAGTAAAAATCTAAAAATATTATATCTTGTTAAATCAACTGTCAGCAGGTTTTTGCCGAATGTTGTCGAATAATCCAAAGGTTGATACAATAAACTAATTGACTTTATAGGACTGATTTTTTGGAGCCGTGCAGATTTTTGTAGTAGAATACCTTAAAGAGGGCACCGGTAAATTTAAAGATGCTTCAATTCGCAGACTTCAACTGATCAGGTTTGCTTGACCTATAAAAAGATGATTGAAGAAATCAAGAAAAATACAATGGGATATAAAAACATATTGAAAATAAAAGGATAATTAGAAAGATTAAAATAGTATGAAAACAACACCAGAACACGATGAACGGATAGCAAAAATGACGTTCTCATCGGTCTATCCACATTATATCACAAAAGTTGAACGTAAAGGCAGAACAAAAGAAGAATTGCACCAAGTAATAGAGTGGCTAACTGGCTTTGACGAAAAAAAATTGCAGGAACTGATCGACGCGAAAGTGACTTTTGAAACATTCTTTAAGAAGGCAAAACTGAATCCAAATGCGCTCCTAATTACAGGAGTAATTTGCGGCTATCGGATAGAAGAAATCGAAACTCCTTTAACAAAACAGGCAAGGTATTTAGACAAGTTAGTAGACGAATTAGCGAAAGGAAAGAAGATGGAAAAGATTTTGCGAAAAGCATAAAAAACAAATGACAGACGATACGTGCGAAAGCACTGGTGCCGCTTGGTACCTAATTGGGTATAGGAGTGGATCAGGCGAATAGTATACAATTGCTGCAGATTGTGCAGCGCATAACATAAATTCTTGTACCTTTTCTTGAATTAGTATAATTACTTATTTATGCGAAAATCCATTCATCAGGATTCTCTCCTAAAAAGTAACCATGGGAGGGCATATCATAGAACAGCCTTTGGCCAAATAAAGTGATAAATTAGCTTGACCTATTCTTATTGGTTCATCATGCTGAGTGGGTTTTAAAAGGAAGCTTTAGTGGTCACCCGAATAGAGGATTCTACCAGTAACTTATGTGTTCAAAGGAATACCAACTAGCTGTAAAAGATGGCAAACAGAAGATAAACAAGTTTTGGGTGAATAATTTCTGCTATTTATAAAATGGGAATGCCCTATTATTTGCCAAAGAGGTTCGGTAAAACGTAAACGTTACTTCTCAAAACTTTTCTTAAAAAAAGTACTTATGAACGCAGATTCGACCAGACAAACAGAATGGCCCATTTTAAATTTTACAGAAATGCAAGATACTATTGAAACCTTGCACCAATGGATTCAAATTGTAGGAAAAATACGGTTGAGAACAATGCCGTGGCAAAACCATTCCTGGCATGTAGCACTATACATTACCGCCAGCGGTTATTCCACACATGGCATTCCATATCACGGGCGTATGTTTCAGATAGATTTCGATTTTAAACAGCATCAACTAGTTCTACAATCCTCGACGACAGAATCAGTTACCATGGATTTATACCCAAGAACAGTGGCTGACTTTTATAAGGAACTGTTTGAAAAATTATCAAGTATCGGAGTCGAGATAAATATTCATCCTCGTCCAAATGAAATGGAACCGGCCATTCCTTTTGCTGAAAACACGATCAATAGATCTTATGACGAACGTACAGCTAATTCGCTCTGGCAAGCTATGTTAAAAGCTAACGAAGTTTTTTACAAATTCAGAAGTGAATTTATTGGCAAAGCTAGTCCAGTACATCTCTTTTGGGGCGCATTTGATTTGGCCGTCAGTCGCTTTTCCGGAAATTCAGCACCGTTGCATCAAGGAGGAATGCCGAATATGCCGCTAGAAGTAATGCAAGAAGCTTATTCTCAAGAAGTGAGCAGTGTTGGTTTTTGGCCAGGATCAAAAGATTTCCCAACGCCCGTTTTTTACGCCTATGCCTATCCCAGTGATCCCACTTTTGGAGCGCAAAAAGTAGAGCCTGAAGAAGCGTTTTATAGCCCTGAAATGGGAGAGTTTTTATTGAAATATGAGGATGTACGAGGTGCAGAAAATCCAGAAAAAATATTGTATGACTTTTTACAATCCACTTTTGAAGCTGCCGCGAATACATCCAATTGGGACAGCGCCAAATTGGAAAGAAAGAGATGAAACAACCAAAATAGAAGATAAAATACTATTGTAAATCATGCCTCAATATTGATAGTATTTTATTAGGCAATCTCTTTTATTGATCAAATCGTAATTGGTAAATCTATCCTCCTAGGTTTGGAATTAATTCATATCAAGCATTGGAAAGGCCTTTATGGTATTGCTTTTTAAAGCAATATGAGCTACTTCTCTTCCCAATGGTATTGCCATAGGTGTTTGAAGGGAATCCAGACTTGGTACAAAAGGAGCCAAAGCATAATTGATTTTTAAAATAAAAATTTATTAACTTTCATATGAAAGTTAAAGTAGCTAAACACTATGAAGCAAAGTGTAACAGCGCGTTGCATCTGTCTGATCCGTAGAATAATTTAACAAGGACTACAATCACAAGTAATGAGAAACGGCGATAAGACTTTAAACATAAGAACCAGTAAGCCACTTTTATTAAGTATTGGGTTACCGATATTATTTTGGATCACAACCACAATTTCTCCAAGTGTCCAATCAAATGCTAAACCAAATTTGCTCATCATTCAAACGGATGAACACAATTTTCGCACGTTAGGCTGTTATCGACAGCATTTGAATCACGGTCAAGCACATATGTGGGGAGAAGGCAATATTGTGGAAACCCCGAATATTGATTTTTTAGCTGATAATGGTGTTATATTCACCAAATTTTATGCAGCTGCTCCGGTATGCACTCCCTCCAGGAGTAGTTTTATTTCGGGTAAGTATCCACAAAACACTGGAGCTCCCAAAAACGATTTGCCTTTGAATGATGATATTGTGACTTATTCAATGGTACTACGAGATGGTGGGTACAAAACCAGCTTCATAGGGAAATGGCACCTCGATGGGGAGGGTAAACCACAGTGGGGACCTGAACGTAATTTTGGCTTTGAGGACAACCGATACATGTACAATCGGGGACATTGGAAAAAAATGGAAGATTCTCCGAACGGCCCTCGTATAGCAGCTACTGATCACGAAGGAAATCCAACATACGATTTAGATCAAGCTGACCATAAATCTTATACCACTGATTTTTTGTTTGACAAGGGGGTTGAATTTATTGATAAAAATAAAAATCATCCTTTTAGCCTATATTTAAGTATACCTGATCCTCATGGCCCAGACAGAGTAAGACCTCCTTATGATACCATGTACCAACACATGGATTTCGAAGCTCCTCAAACGTATAACAAACCCACGGAAGGAACTCCTTCCTGGGCCCAACCAGCTAAGAAAGCCAGTCTTGATCAGGCCCAATACTTTGGTATGGTAAAGTGCATCGATGATAACATTGGTAAGCTGGTTTTTTATCTAAGAAGTAACGACCTGTTGGATAATACCATTATTGTATTTACTTCAGATCATGGAGACTTAAGAGGTGAACATCATAAACACAACAAAGGTAATCCCTTGGAAGCTTCGGCCAAGATTCCATTCATCGTATATTATCCTAAAAGGATTCCCTCTGGTACCGTGGTGGAACATGCTTTTAATACAGTTGATTTTGCGCCTACCATATTAAGTTTCATGGAACAGAAGATACCGGCTACCATGAAAGGAAGGAATTTCGCTGACTTACTAATCGATGCAGAACAGCAGCAGAATTGGAGTGATATCACCTTTATGCGGAATGGAGGAACAGCCAACAATGGACAATGGGTTGCTGCAGTGACATCAAGGTATAAATTGGTACTATCTAATAAGGATGAACCATGGTTAATCGATATGGAAATCGACCCGGATGAACTGATTAATTTTATTGAAAAACCGGAATATGATAGCACAGTAAAAAGTCTGGCAAAGCAACTAAAAAATTATGCACAGCGTCATGATGATCCTTTTTTAAAGGATAGTAAAATGGCAGACGATCTTAGCAAGTTATGCTCAATTAAGTAAGATACTTAAGTCAATAGGTCTGCAGTCATTCCGCAATCGTGGCTCCAATAAAACTTGAAGGAGGATCCGGAGGACAAACCAGACTATTTGCATTAATTCCTTGACTTGAGAAAGATAACTAACTGATTTTATGATCCTATTGTATTTGAAAATTCTTATCAAGATGAGAGCATATCAGTGGTTATATAAATAGATCATCAGCAACAAAAGGCAACTATCTCAGTACAAGAAATCGGAAATGAAATTTGGAATGTGTATAATATAGATTTACTTTTAGAATACTTCGATGAAAATATAAAGTTAAAATCATGGAAAATCGACGAGAGTTTATAAAAAAATCAACTGCGGTTGCTGCTTTTGGCCTGATTGCAAATTGGGCTGGTGCAACTCCTGAGAACGACCAGTTTGGTGAAATTTTACCACAACGGCAACTAATTCGGAATGGAGAGAAAGTGACTGCTTTTTGCCTGGGGGGATACCACCTAGGATTTACTGAAGATCCCAAAGAGGCAGAAAGGATGGTTGAACGTGCTATGGAATTAGGTGTTCGTTTTTTTGATAATGCCCGGAGATATCACGATGGTCGGGCCGAGGAATATATGGGGCGTTTTCTTACCCCTAAATATCGCGACCAGATATTTCTGATGACTAAGGCGCCGGCAAGAACCGGTCAGGGAGTGCGTCAGCAATTGGAGGAATCCTTGAAAGCACTAAAAACCGATTATGTAGATCTGTGGCAGATTCATGCTTTGCAGACGCCCGAGGATGTAGACAACAGAATAAAGGACGGCGTTCTGGATGTATTTCTTGAAGCTAAAGAAAAAGGGGAAGCACGCTATATCGGTTTTACAGGACATGCAAATCCTAAAACGCATCTGCATTTTCTAAGTAGGTTGGATGAAATGGGTGTAGAATTTGATACTTGTCAAATGCCGATTAATGTCTGCGATCCTTCCTTCGAATCATTTCAGCATCGTGTATTGCCTGTTCTTTTGGAAAAGAAATATGGAGTTATAGCTATGAAAACAATGGCTGGAGGCAGTATGATGGGTGGAAGAATTGATACCACACCCGAAGATATACTGACCAAAGATATACCAGATGTGGTCAGTAAGACAGAACTGTCCATGGCTAGTCTACATCAATATGTTTACGCGCTTCCTGTTTCTTCCTTATGCAGTGGTTGCCGGTTTACCTTCGAATTGGAAGAAAACGTCCAGGTGCTTAAAAACTTGAAAAAACTATCCGAATCAGACATGCAGCTACTGGAGCAATATGCTGCACCTTATGCGGGATTAATAGTAGAAAACTATAAAAGAATTTTATAATGGCAAAATGTAATGATGCTCTAATGCAAGCGTCGCAAAATCCCAATTTCTTAGTTTATCGGTTCGTTTTACATTACTAATGAGAAACCACGCCAATCAATAAATCTATTGTGATGACCAAAAAAATCCGTATCCTATCGATTGATATCATGAGGGGATTAACCCTTTTTTTGATGTTATTCGTAAATGATTTGTATACACCTGGTGTGCCAAAATGGTTGGTTCATACTGCGAGGCTGGAGGATGGAATGGGATTAGCTGATTGGGTTTTTCCCGGTTTTTTATTTATGGTGGGTCTGTCTATTCCTTTTGCAATTCTAGCTCGCGAAAAGAGAGGACATACTAAAATCCAGCTGCTTTCACATATCTTGATTAGAACGTTCAGCTTGTTGCTCATTGGCGTTTTCATGGTTAATATTGGGAATTACAATTCCGATCTAACGGGAATGAATAAGTTCTTATGGGCCATTTTAGTTTACTTATCTATTTTTCTAATTTGGAACAACTACCCGAAAGATGGCAAATTTAGGTTGAAGCTAAAGGCCTTAAAATTTGTTGGAATTGCTGGTCTTTTATTAATGGCTGTGTTGTATCGTTCCGGTACACCCGAAAATATTGGTTGGATGAGCACAAGTTGGTGGGGGATCCTAGGATTAATTGGTTGGGGATATTTAGTTTCAGCACTTACTTATTTGTGGTTGAGGGACCGAGTAGTGGGCATTCTAGCTGTATGGATCGGATTTATTGTATTAAATATTTTAGGACAGTTATCGTATTTAGATTTTCTTGATCCGGTCAAACCAATTTTTGGAGTGATTATAAGTGGTAATGTCCCTTCAATTGTGCTTGCCGGATTGTTGATAGGGATTCTTTTAAAGAAGGATAAATCGAATTATAAACGATTTTTATCTTTCTTAATTCCTATTGGGTTAGCATGTATAGGTATGGCATTTGTATTGAGGAATTGGTTTATTATTTCTAAGATAATGGGAACGCCGTCATGGGCAATGCTCTGTAATGGGATTAGTATTCTGTTATTTGCTTTATTGTTTTATTTGCTCGATATTAAAAAGTGGCAAAAGTGGAGTAGTCCTTTTCTTCCGGCAGGTCAAAATTCTTTGACCACCTATTTAGCTCCAGATATTCTGTATTATTTAATTTGGGGCCTTAATTTAAATATTTTGTTTTATAAGCAAGCAGAAAATTCTTGGTTAGCCGTTTCTGGTTCTATTGTTTGGGCTTTTGCTATGATAGGTTTCGCAGCATTGTTGTCAAGAATAAATATTCGTCTTAAACTTTAATGTAAAGAAGGAAAAACACTTTTAATGATTTAAAGTCGGCTATTAATCTATTGTGAATGGATTGCGTCTAAAAGTACTACCTAGTTACCATAAAAACATTAAGAACCAAGATATAAAAGTTGGATTGATATCCGGCAAGGTTAGTCTAGAGAAGAACCTATTGAGGATTTGGATTATTTAAAGTGAGTAAAGAGAATATTATAAATGATAAAGGGCCTTGGAGAAGGCTGAATAAAGTTGTAAATGAGGAGACAGATTTTAATAAAAAGGCCCGATTTTAGAAACCGGACCTTCAGTCAATGGATATTGGGTTTATTGCATTTTTACGCCTAATTCCTTCAACAGTTTTTCTGAATTGGCCTTGACATTGGCTGGTGGATTTAGTGAAAGGGCTTTTTGAAGTGCCTTCACCGCATTTTCTTTATCTCCTGCCATTTTATATCCTTCCCCAAGACTGTCATAACAATTGGCCACCGTAGGATTTTTTTCGACATTCATTTTGAAAAAACGAATGGCTCGTTCATAATCTTTGGCTGTTAACATTTGGTAACCAAGCGCATTGAGTTGATTCATGTTGGCCAAGCCGGCAGCTTCATCCATCATCGATTCATATTCTTCCGTTTTGCCCATTTTGTTTAGGATTTGAGCTTTGATAGAAACATTATTGAAGTTATTTTGACTATAAAATTGTCCTTCTATGGTCTGGTCTATCCAACCCAATGCTTCCTCTAAATCTCCGCCATTGTTCAAAGCGAAACGCGCTGCATTTTCCCAGTTTTGTCTAAGAAATCCTTGTTGTCCTTTGGATTTATCTCTAAAATCGGCCAGGACTATATCAGCGACCGGTACTTCGATGGTAAAAGGAAATTCTTTCTTTTCCCAGATTAATGATGCGGTGGTAGAAGTGGGATTGACTGAATTGAATGCAAAGGTTAGCAATTCATGATGAGGTGCTTCTTTCGTTGAAATTTCTACTCTAAGTGCATCTTTACTCTCGTCATAAAAGAAACTTCCCCATGAATTGGAGTCATGTGAGAAAATGATGGTCGCTTTATTCTCCGGGTGAACTGCAATATGAAATCCATAGGTTCCGGCCTCGATAGGCTTCCCCTCTACTGATACATCGTGGGTAAACGTAATGGTCGTGTTTTCGTCTGCACCGGCTCTCCAGGGGGCGGCAGTTGCTGTGCCAAATCCTAAATTGTTGTACCCATAGGGTACCAATTTACCCCATATTTCACGATCGTTCACATGGGGCCGGGCATAACTGATGGTTACATCTGAAATACCGACGCATTGACTTACGCTTGCTCTCTGACTACCTCGAGGTAAATTAATTTGAGAAAATGCATTGATGCTTAATCCTAACAGCAGGCAAAGAAACCATGAATTTAATTTATTTTTCATTTTGGTAAGTTTTTAATAAATAGAATTGGTTTAGTTGACCTAAACTAATTAGAATTGATTTGGCCAATAGTTAGGGCTTTGTTAAATGTGATCAATGAAGGATAATTTGATAGATTGAGTAGGGAGTAATGATTAGGGAGTTATGAGTAATGAGTATTAAGTATTGAGATGTTCCACCTGATTGGGTGGGTTACTTTTATATAATTGTGGATTGCTCATAATGTTCAATGGCTATGTGTGAATTCTCTCAATGAGAAGTATGCTCTTGATTGGTTTTATCCGAATAGACATCTATTTATCAAAGCGAAATTTTTGAAACCTTCCACGTCGGTTCTGACCAGTTATAGATAAGTAGCTTCCACTCCTAGGACAATGAGTCCAATTCGTAAATCACAAGAAGACCATTAAATAATTGCTATTATCTCTCTTTTGAAATCAGTTCATTTACTAATTTCTTTAGTTCTTCAATTTCACGCTGCTGTTCCTTGACAGCTTCTACTAATATGGGTGTTATTTTATCATAAGCAACACTTTTATATCCATTCGCATCGGTGCTAACCAATTCGGGGAATACCTCTTCTACTTCCTGGGCAATAAAGCCGATTTGTTTGTTGGGAGAAAACTGGTCTTCCCACCGATCTTGATCCCAGTAGTAGGTTACACCACGGAGTGATTTAATTTTTGCTAAGGAATTGTTTAAGGTATTAACGGATCGTTTATACCTTATGTCTGAACAGGTGGTATGGGCAGTGGCACAGACTTCACCCGCTTGATTAATTCCTGCAAGTTTTACCCTTGTTCCATCAATATTATATTTAGCAAACTCAATTTCACGGTTGTCGATGTTCGGAATACCCAGGACCATTCGGGAAGGTTCCATGAACAATCCCCACCGACCTATTCCAATATAATCTCCACTGCTAAAAGGATTCCATTCCCTGGTTATTAATGGTCGGTTTGTGGCCGGAAGACTTAAGCCTTTCTCATCTTCAGAAGTGATGCGCGCGGTGCCACCAAAGTGCAAGTCAGCCAATGAATCATTTTCGTGCAACAATTCTACTGCAGGAAAGGTAGAATTTGTATCGCCTATGAACAAAGCTGCTCTATTTTGATTACCTGTACTGTAAATTCCATCGACATTATTCTCTGAATGGACTCCGTAAAGGTTATTGCCAAGATATATTCCATCAAGGCTTCCTGTAGCGGAAAACCCAACGTTAGTATTGCTACTTGCAGAGAATCCAATTTCATTTGTACGAGATCTAAAACCAAAATGGTTATCGGCCGAAAAGAAGCCAATAAAGTGATTCGATGCTACAGAACCGGTATCCGTCATTCCTTGTCCTATGGTTGTAACAAGACTTTTTTGACCACTTAGTAATGAAATACTTAAGAAGGTACCCATGAGATAAAATAACAATTTCATATATATTTTTTTTAAAAAATATTTATCATTTAATTCAGCAAGAGGCTAACGAAAAAAATCGTCGTTGTCATCAAGCTTAAAAATAAGCCTAAGATAATAATTCTAAATCCCTCATTTAGGAGATATTTTGTTTTTCCAGAATACAAAGTCTTGACGCATTGATGCCATGACTAACGCATTGCGGGGTTTCACGCTCAAACACTATTGCGGTTGATGCCATGACTAACGGATTGCATCGGTGTGCTTGCCTGCGGCAGTCAAGCGACTAATGACAATATTATTTACGAACAATACGCCAACATGCCAATACCCCAATTTGCTGGTCTTCGATACATTACGTCTGGATTAACTAGCGAGGCGTTTTATTTAGCTAAAGTCTTTAGTTGATGAGGTATTTGTATATTAGGTACTTTATAAACGAATTGTTAAAGACCATAATAGGCAAAATAGAATCAGCATTATGATCAATCGAAGAACCTGGATTCAAAAAAGTTTGCTAGCCTCTTCAATAACCTTGATGGGCGGCGGTGCTTCTTTTGCCTCCATAAATTCATCTAAAAAGACGCTCGATACAAAGTCAAACAATGCCCTTCGGCTCAATTGGAATGAAAATCCTTATGGTCCCTCTGCTTCCGCCAAAGAGGCAATGATGAAAGCCATGCATCATTGCAATCATTATCCTGATGACGTGGTCAATCAGTTAAAAGAAAAGTTAGCTACCAAACATAAGTTACAATCTAATCAGGTAATGCTTACCGCTGGTTCAACCGAAGTACTCAGTTTGTTAGGACAACACGTAGGGCTTAACCAAGGAGAGATCTTAATTCCCTGGCCATCATTTCCTACCATGATTCGATTTGGTGAACGTTGTGGGGCAACCGTGCGAAAAGTGGATCTTAATAAAGATACCATAGATCTCGAAAATGTAATGAAAGCAATAAGCTGGAAAACTCAACTTATATTTATTTGTAATCCCAATAATCCGACCAGTACTGAATTAGATAAGAAAGATTTGATTTCCTTCTGCAGAACGGTTCCTTCAAATGTGTTGATTTGTGTGGATGAAGCATACATAGAATACAGTAAGCATGGGATGGAAGGGAGCATGGTGTCTTTAGTTGATGAGTTACCCAACCTGGTGATTTGCCGGACGTTTTCCAAAGCTTATGGGTTGGCAGGATTACGAATTGGTTATGCAATGTCAAACACTACGAATATAGACGCTTTACGAAATAGACATACGGGGTGGGAGTTGTCAGCTGGTATTGTGCCACTTCAGGCTGCGATGGCTACCATGGATGATCAGGCGTTTCTTGATCATTGTGTAGAAGAAAACCGGTTAGGACGATCAATCGTTTATGATGCTTTCCAGACATGGGGCATAGAAACCAGTAATTCGGCCACCAACTTTATTTACGCTCGATCTGAAAAACTAGATCATCAGATTGTTGATAAACTAAGGAAAGAGAACATTCTGATTACCAAATGGCCGGATATGACAGATCACATACGGATCAGCATTGGTACTCTTCAAGATATGCAGCGGTTTGTTGATGCAGCTCAAAAATATGTAATCAGTTAGTAGGCTTCTGCAATAGTGTAAACCGATCAATATACCATTCACCAGTGGTTTCTCCAAAATAAAGACTAACACGGACGGTGTTATTTACGGTCATATCTGGAGTAAATGTGACTGAGTATTTTGTCCAGAGGTTGGTGACATCGAAACGCTCCCATTCAAAACTTTCCCAGGGATCTACATCTTCCTGAATTTGTAGAATAAATTCACCACCACTTTCTTTTCGAGCATAAAAGGATACTTCATATTCGTAGCCTTGTTCAATGGTATGATTGTATTGATTGAGGCTTACTTGCCAGGCAGCACCATCACTTTGAGTGATGGAAATTTTCGCTGTCTTATCATCTGCATATGGTTCGGGAATATTGTATTCAATGGAAGCGGTCACCGGGTTCCAGGGTGAAACAAAGAACTCCCAATCATTCCCTTCCCATTCAAAACCACCATTCAACAAAATGTTTTCTTCACATTCTCTGATTTCTGCTAAGAAGTCACCGTTTAAAGCCACTTCGAATCCCGGATTTAAAGCCACTTCGTTCATGCCTCTAAATTTGACGGGTTGGTTATTGACTACAGTTCCGGCTGCACTCAATGCATCATCGTAATATATTTTAGTTGGAATCGGATTCGAATTAACCATGTTTTGATCAAAATCGCCACAATCTGGGCAATTCGCACAAATAGGATTACTGCAGGGAAGAACCGTAATATTTGCTTTAAGCGTGCCTCCATTATAAGCATAGGTAATTTCATGATTTCCCGGTCCGGCCAGAGCAGCATCAAAATCAAAGGTTTCATTATTATTATTATCATTTACACCAGTACCCGAATAGGTACCATTCAACTCCATGCCCCCGGTGATGTTTTTTAACACGCCATCACCTTCACAGGGCGAAAAAGCAAGATTGAATTCGGTAGGTTGTTGATCTGTGGTGAAAACTTTTATTTCACTGAGCCCGTAACAACCACCGCCATGGTTATCCAAGGCAGTAAGTAATAGATAGCGGGCACTGTGACCACCTAAATCTGCACAGAGCACGCCTTCATAGAATCCGGATGCAGGCGCTCGCGGAACGGTTACGGTATCCACCATAGTCCAGCTGGTTCCATTGGATGAATATTCAATGATCACATTTTTTATTCCGTCATCTACAAACTCTGGGTGGTTCATATTCCATATCACCAGATCGTGCAGAGGATACGGTTGACCAAAGTCATATTTAATCCAATGAGAGTTTCCATGGCTGGCTTTTGGATTCATACTTTTAGTGCAAGAAATCCAGCCATCATGCGCATTGGTCGTGTGCCTATCTTCATAACACTGACCGTTAAGCCCTATTGCAAGACTGGAAAAGAGTAAAAATGCCGTGGTGTACTTTAGCATAATGACAATTTTATTTTAGCTTAATCGGTTTAGTTTCTTTTTGCGGTAGCATAAATTTTTTCGTCAAAATCACCCCGTTTTCATTCTCCACAATTATGATGTAGGCGCCCGGTTTCCAAAACTTAGTATTGATTTTAAATTCTACCTGTTCTCTGGAGTTGTATTTCTTCTTCTTAATTGGACTGGTTTGAATTTCACCAGAAGGGTTTAATATTTTTACTGTGTAGTCGCCTGCATCCTTCACAGTCATCACGTAGAAGCGATCATTCGGTTTTTTGTTTTGAATTTTATTAGCTGGTATTACATCTATTTTTTGCGCAGCTAAACCGGTTACCAAAAAGATACTCATTAAGCCGATTATATATTTTAAAAATTTCATATCAGTTTTATTCTATTTCTGCAAACATAAATTTGTCAAAGTAAAAGGTTCCGATGAATTCCCCACAATTGGGATTAATTCGCAGGCCACCATTAAAATTTCCATCCAGAGATTGAGAAGCAGTAAAGCGAAAAGTATATTTTTGCCAATCCTCCGTTAACATAATTCCCGCAATTAATTCAGTAGTCCAAGGGGAGTAATCCATTTGTGCGTACATGGTAAATTGGGCAGGAGAATCCGCCTTAGCATAAAAAGAAATTTCGTAATCTTTTCCTTGGGTTATGCTGTGTCCATCTTGAATTAGTTGAACATGCCACTCAGTGCCGGCAACAGAGGTAACTTCAACTTTGGCACATTTACTTTCTTCCCAGGGATCCGTAGTAATATATGAAACAGTCGCTGAGGCACTACTATTCACATATAATCCCCACTCATATCCATCATCTTCAAAACCTGGATTAAGTACCTTATTTTCATTACATTCCCTTATCTCTGCCAGGAATGAAGTGTTTGACTGAACTTCAAAACCAGGATCTAAGTTTACACTTTGCGCACCTCTGAAATTTACAGGTTGATCCGGAGCTACGGTGCCGATGGAAGCTAGTGCATTATCATGATAAATAGATTCAGGAATCGGGTTATTATTCACCAGACCAGGATCATATTTTCCGCATTGTGGACAATTGATGCATTGAGGATTATCACAGGGTAACACATTAATATCAGCGGCTATTGTTCCGCCGGTATAGGTATATTGAATCAAATAATTGCCTGGTCCAACAGCTCCTGCATCAAAATCAAAGGTGCCATTGCCATTGTCTGAGACGCCAGGTCCGCTATAGATACCATTCAATTCCATCCCACCAGTAATGTTCTTAAGAATGCCATCACCTTCACAGGGAGAAAGTGTCAATTCAAACTCATTGGGTTGTTGGTCACTGGTGAAAATCTTGATTTCACTTAATCCGTAACAGCCTCCCCCATAATTGTTTAGGGCGGTAAGCAAAACAAAGCGTGCATTAATCCCACCTAGATCGGGACCCCAAACGCCCTCATATAATCCGGAAAGTGGTGCCCTAGGTATGGTTACGGTATCAAATAGATTCCATGTAGTTCCATTTACAGAGTATTCAATGATCACATCTTTGATCCCATCATCCGCATATTCGGGATGATTCAAATTCCAAAAGACCATATCGTGAAGCGGATAGGACTGACCAAAGTCGTATTTGATCCAGTGAGAAAGTCCATGATTGCTAGGGTTATTTTTTTCACTGCAAGAGACCCAGCCATCAAACGCATTGGTGGTATGCCTATTTTCATAGCATTGTGCCAGTGATAGGTGTATCCCTACAATGAGACCTATAAATATGAGGATCCCTCTTTGCATATTAGACAGCAGAATTTTTAATAAATCCAATAGGTAATCCACTGTCTGGTGTCCAAAATTCTCCAATATTTGGAATAATCAAGGGTAAATCTGTATTGGGTACACCAAACCATTTGGCAACTTCTGCAAAATATTCATCTGTCGAGAGGGTAGGGATGTAACGCCCTAAGTTTAATTCCAGGTTCGGGTTAGCACCTGATTGTAACGAAGGATAATCTCCATATATAACCCCTCCATTGAGCAGATTAGGGCCTCCCATAACCAGGGTGTTACCGCCCCAGGCATGGTCTGATCCATTACCATTCGAAGTTAAGGTTCTACCAAATTCAGAAATAAACATAGTAAGGACATTATCTTCGACATTCACACCGCTTTGGTTTTGCCCGTTTATGTCGTTGTAAGTTGCACGAAGTACTTCTTGGAATTTTGCCAAACCTTCACTTACAAAACCCAACATTCCATTTTGATTATTGATCACTTCATCGTGGTGATCCCAACCGCCGACAGTAATGAAGAAGATTTGCCTTTTAAAACCCAAAATATTACGGACGTCAATCGTACGGGCAATCATTTCTAATTGTGAAGCGAAATAGCTGCCAGGAAACTCATCTTCGTCAAATTCTATGGCTTGCGCAATAGCATCCTGAAATTGCAGAAATCCATCTTTCGCATCACCAATAACTTGCATGTAGGTGTCTTTGAAAATGTCTTGATACGTATTGCCGATCAGACTATCTATCGCTTGTGTTCTCAACGTATTATACAAATCACTGCTGGTCGGATCATAACCTGTCATTCCTTCAGCTCCATCAGGGCCAATGGCATACTCTATAGTATTGTCACCTGTCTGGAAAATATTGGACCCGGACAGCGATACATTCATAGAGATGGATTGATTGGTATTACAATCACTGATCAGGTCAGCCATTTTACCACCCCATCCTTTAGCTAACCGCTGATCCGGAATGCCGGTCTGCCATTGTTGAATCTGATCTGAATGAGAGAAAAGACCGATTGGCATAAACTGATCGGCATTGTAATCAGCTTTGGTGGTATTTTTCTTGAGTAAGGTGCCAATATTACTAAGCATGGCGGCTCTGCCAGTATTAAATAAATCCTTGAAGGCTGTCATAGATGGATGTAGAGCCCACTGTTCGGTACCGGGTGAATAATTTAGGACCGTATTAGCTAATTGTGATCTGGGGATGGCCAGCCCTCCACTGCCGGCTAGTCCGGAACGGGCCGTAACATAATATCCGTGATGGGTGGTATCATAAGGCATCAGCATATTGTAAGAATCATTTCCTCCGGCAAGCAGAACACATACAATCGCTTTATAATCATTAAATCCTCCAACAGCTGAATTGGATATCGCCGAAGCGTTGATCCCCTTTAGGTTAAGTAATGAATTCATGAACGTTAGATAACCCAGTCCTGCACAACTGGCTTGTCCTAAAAATTCTCTGCGGTCAAGTTTTTTCATTTTTTAAGTCTTTCTTTTTGGAGGATTAGCGCATGATGGTGTAATCCGGAGAAATTAATGCTAGATATAGTGCCATTTCTACTCGGCGCTCTTCCCAATTCCAGGCGCCTATATAGTATCCATTTACAGCAGATCGTATAATATTTCTAGTTCGATCACTCATTGTACCACCCAGAATATGTTTATCAATCCAATTAATAAGGGTTTCGGGCTCATCCGCCATTGGAATCAGATTGGTCAAGTCCAGATAAACTCTACCGTTTGGATAAGTAAATTCCCAATTGCTCATCAAGCTTTGGCTGAATGTCCAACGATAGGCTGAATTAATATAGCCCACACTGGTTCGGGAATCATGGATTTTGAATTCTGGTGCCACCAGACCTTGGTCATTTATTGGACCATTGGGGGCATCGTCGTATAGGAAAAAATTAAAGACACTCGGTGAAGCCATGATGTCTTGATTGGTTCTTTCCATAAAATCATAGTTAACATTCCAATACAATTTGTTTAATGTAGTGGATTTATTTACAGCTCTTGAAAATTGTGTATATCGGAAGAGGGGTTCTTTGAGTTTTGAATTGGTATCGTCCATTTGATAACTACAATCTCTTGCTTCCACATCCATTAAAATGGCTTTGACCACGGCAGCCATATTACCTCGATCACTTGGATTATTGAAAACGGTAGCGACTCTGGCAACGTAAGCAGGAGATGGATTTGACTTCACCAAACGCTGGATTAATCTTATGGCTATAAAGGGGCCTACATTGGGGTGGCTGAAGATAATACCGATGGCATCTTCTACATCTTCCGTTCCATTTTGGCCTGATGGAATAGTTCCTCCCAAAAAGGATTTGACTCCGGGTTCATGATGATCGTCTTCTCCAGCCGGTACACCATCCCACATTTTCATCGGAATGGTTACATTGGCCTTCCACAGACCATATCCAAAATCAACCTCATCATCCCAGTTGCCAACTATTTCGTCCAAAAGATGAGGCAAGTGATCGCCTATTCCCATGCCGGTGAGTACCCTGGCTAATTCCTTTATGTCATTGTTGTCGTAAGTAGCAATTTCATTACCACCACTTAATTGCCGGCTGCCATCCAGATTTAACATGTACAATCCAATAGAAAATAATTGCATTATTTCCCTGGCATAATTTTCATCAGGATGTATATTATTCACAATGTCTGTGGGAGGATTGTTCAAATGACTTAAATAAAATCCCATCATGGGGCTCCAGGTGATTGAGTCCAAAACGGTTCGGTAATTACCAAAAGCGCCTTCCAAAAGCTTGTCGTAGTAGTGTGCGAGTCCTTCCCCGTATTCTCCAAGCTCGGATCGCCTGGAAATAATGGTAATTTCAGATAAGGCGGCGGCTATTTTTTGCCTTAATAAATCATTATTGGTTGAATTGGTTTGCCACCAGGCATAGTTGAAATCTACCCAGTTAGGTCTACGAGGGTACTCTTCATTGGTCCCGTGAGTAGCATTATATAGATCGATTGAATCGTGAATTACCTGCATGACCGTATCCAATCGGGTTGAAATATATTCTATGGGTTTACTGATTTGATCGTCTATCCAGGCTTCTATACCCATGGACATTACATCCTGTACATGCGCATCCGTATATCCAAGAGTTGCCTGTTGTAAGAACCGGCTGGCCTCAAAATAATCGACCAGCATGCCTTGATCATTAATAGTATTTATACCTGCCGAGCTTTGTGACCAGGTGGGATCCTGATAATTGTTACTGGTTTCTACCGAAATTCCTGAACTATTACCAGCTCCTAGAAATGGAGGATTCTGTGCGTATAGATTGGTAAATAAGCATACACCGGCGCATAAAAGTAAAATTCTATTCATACGAACAAATAACTAGAGTTACTTAATAAAGGTGCAACTTGGTGACAGGCATCTTGGCGTGGAAAATCTTGGGTGAGAAATTATATTTGTATCCTTCCTCGCCAACTTAATATTACCTTAACGGCTTTCTATTAGAATTAATGTGTAAATGTTAAATTTTAACAAATATATTTTTATTCTAATATTTCAAATAATACTTAGATATTTCTTCTCCCAAATGCAACATCGATGAATTGACAACAGGTAGCACCGTATAGTAATGACGATTTATAGATTGGAAACCGCTAAAATCTAAGCAAAAATTTATTAAAGCTTGTTACCAGTATAATTTCTTAAATGCCAGTTCCATTCCGTATCTTTGCGTTTTTATGACTGATCAGCAATTTAGAAAGATGGTGGGTTATAAAAATTATTCAAACCCCAATCAATTTTTTATTTGATCTTCATAAATACAGTACATGACTTTACCTACCGTTACTTTTCCCAAAACAAAGGGAGCAGAATTCAATCGAATCTTGAGACAAAGAGTAAGAGCTTATTTTAAAGACAATGAAATTTCCATACACTATAATGCGCGAATGGTCTTTAAAACTATATTTATGTTATCACTTTTTTTTATCCCTTATCTGTTCATGGTGTTAGGGGTGGTTACTAGTGTGATGGGTGTTTTAGGCATGTGGGTTTTGATGGGATTCGGAATGGCTGGTATCGGTTTGTCAGTAATGCATGATGCGAATCACGGTGCTTATTCCAAAAATAAAAGTACGAATCTGATTATTGGTTATGTATTGAACATGTTGGGTGGAAACGCAGCTAATTGGAGGATACAGCATAATGTGTTACACCATAGTTACACAAACATTGATGATATGGATGAGGACATTGCTCCGGGCAAGATTTTAAGGATGTCGCCGAATCAGGAAAAATTGCCAATCCATAAGTATCAATATATATATGCCTGGATACTTTATTGTCTGATGACTATCATGTGGATTTCCGCGAAAGAATTCAAGCAACTTAAAAAATATAAAAGAGAAGGATTAATACAAACTCAAAATATGTCGACCACACGATTTATTTTTGAGTTGATACTTTCTAAAGTAATCTACTATACCTATATATTGGTCATACCTATTGCGGTGTTAAATATTTCCTGGACTTGGATTTTGCTTGGATTTTTCATAATGCATTTTATTGGGGGATTTATTTTGGCAGCCGTTTTCCAGCCGGCTCATGTAATGCCTTCGGCTGAATACCCATTACCAAATGACGAAGGAGAAATGGAAAATAATTTTGCCATACATCAATTACTCACCACGACCAATTTTG
>JAHEJC010000065.1 GCA_024639065.1 Lewinellaceae bacterium
GGTCAATCCCATAATCCAATGACCGGTGATCCACCAGGCCAAACCAGATAATATAATCGCACAGATAATTCCATTTACCATACTGATTCTAACTTCCTTCCAGGTACGATTCACTAAATCAACTGTCCTCAATTCACCAGTTGCCAATCCTCTTACCACCAATGAGGATGATTGTATAGCTATATTTCCACCCAGCGCAACAATCACCGGAATAAAATAAGTCACTTCTGGTAATGCAGCCAAAGTGGTCTCATAACCACTCATCACAAAAGCAGCCAAAGCACCTCCAGCTAATCCTAGCAGAAGCCAAGGTAATCGATCTCTGCTCGCCTTAATAACAGACGTTTCTAATACATCTTCATCACCAGTACCTGCAATTTGACCCAGATCTTCCTGGTACTCATCTTCCAGGACATCCATCAAATCGTCACTGGTAATCCGACCAATCAATTTAAGGTGTTTATCAATGACCGGCACAGTAACTAAATCATATTCTTTAGCCAAATGTGCTACTTTCTCCTGGTCCATGTTCACATTAACCGCTATCACATTAGGGTCCATGATCTCTTTTATCAATGCGCTTTTATCCGCCAAGAATAATTTAGTAAGACTTACATTTCCTATCAAATGGTTATACTCATCGATCACATAGATTACATAGAATTCGTCCACTTCTTTTTCAAGGACAAATGACTGAATCTTTGCGGTCGCCTGTTGTACCGTTAGATCTTTGGAAATGGCAACCACCACGGGATCCATAATCCCTCCAGCACTTTCCTCATCATACTTTAATAAAGTAGTGATTTCATCACGATCTTTTTGTGGTAACTCTATCAATACTTTGTCTGCTATTTCATCGGTAAGCATGGATATCAGATCTGCTGCATCATCCCTATCCATCTCCTCAATGATTTTCCCAAGTTGTTCTGAACTAAGCTTCTTGACAATTTCTTCCAATAAAGGCTCGTATTCTTGCATATGACTCATCACCTGAGTCAATTTGTCCCGGTCCAACAATTCAATGATCGCAAGCTGGTGCTTCAATTTCAACTGGAGAAAACTATTTGCAATCTCCACCGGGTCTAAATCATTCAGCAAACCTTTGAGTGCTGCTGACTTATTATCATTTGCCAATTTTTTAATTAGCTTGTGATAATTTGGCTGACTTTTGGTTGCATATTTCATAATGACAATTTATCGCAATATCTACTTCTATAAGATGCAGTCCTTTCTGGACCGCAATGTTAAAAAAACTTAATGGCTATTATCGAATAAATTTACGACTTAATCGCCCAACTCCTCAAACTAAGTTTAACTATTATATACTATTTAGGGAGATGGACCTGGTTCTTATTCCTGACAGATCCATAAATGGATAAGGACCTTATAAGGTAGCAATTTGCTAGCACGAAGACTAGATAATTTCTCCAAAGTGATCTTAATTTTGGATTAAATCTGCTACCGATATGGCATCGTATTGTGTAAATTCACTGGGTTCCCGGCCAGTAATTTCTTCGGGTATATGATCCAATATTTTGTTAAAAGAATCTTCGTCTAATGACTCAATGAACGCTGCAAAGGATTCTGACTTTTCGTTCGCTGGAATATATTCCTGATACATTTTAACAATTGACTTAAGCATGCTAAGATAAGGTTGTAAATCCGTCGTCGTAGATGCTTCCTCACTGTCAATCCACGCAATCGGCACTTTACTAATGGAACCACTTCTGATTAATGAAGCTTTTAACAATAATTCAATATCAAAAGCAAATTTCGTTTCAATCAAGTCTACTATTATGGGTAGAATTATCTCTGCATGAAATGCTTTAAAGCCGCATTGTGTATCTATAATATCTCCAAGATTAGGCAAGAGTCGTTTCCATAAATAAATAAAAAGTTTGCCCCTATTATTTCTAGTACTTCTTTTTATTACTACCGAATTTGGCTCTCTACGAGATCCGATAGCTACGTCCTTATTATGTTGTAAAATTGGATCAAGCAATAATCCAATTTGACCTAAATGAGTTGAAAGATCTGCATCGGTATAGACGATGATATGGTCATTAGTCGAATGTTTTTGAATAGCGTCCCACATTCCATAAATGATTGACCCACCCTTCTGACTATCATAAGTTCCAGAAAGTTTTTGGGCAGGAGGATATTCATTTTCAATGGCTTCAGAAAGAAATAAAACGCGTGCCTGTCCTTCCAAATTATGCTCCTTTATTATTCTTTTTGCAATCTGTCCACTATTTTCAGGACACCCATCATCAACAACTATCAATTCCCAATCTACCGTTGGTTGTTCATTAAATAGCCATTTGAGCTGATCGATCTTTTTCAATAGAAAATCTTCGCCATGTGGATGATCAGCCCTGTTCTTAATGCGATTGTGTTCTTTATAGACCGCAAAAACAACGGTTAGCTTTATGGGTTTTTGAATATTGCGTACAAATAATTTTGACTTTGCAAGTTTTATTGCCAACAAAATGAAGATAAGTGAAGTATCATTCTTTGCAATAATTTGATTTTCAAGCGATTCAAGTTGGTCTAGATTCAAATTCTCGTCCAGCAATTTGTTTACCAGCTCAATGACTTGATTCGCATGATCTGCATTGGTAAGATCTATCGTTTTAGGACTGATTTTAATAATATCCGCGACCGTTTTCTCCAATTTATGATTTTCAACTTCTTTCATTTTTATGCCAGTTTAGCAAATAAGGTTATTCATAAAATAGGTCATTGTAAAATTCTACTCAATTCCTATATAAAACAAATTCGGATATAATTGCCCGATGATCTGAATTAAAAAATCCTCCAGGTGGATCATCCTGCACAATTTTAGAAAACTTAGTTACCAAATGCTTTCCTCTGAAGTATACAAAATCAATTCGGTCAGAAATAATATTGTCAGAAAGAAATCCCCAAGTCCCATCCAACGTCTTTAGCGGATCAGGATTAGCAGCTCTAAACGAATCCTTGAAGCCTCGATCTTCCATTAATTTACTGACCGGCCATTGGACTATCTTATTGTAATGGGCCCCCTTTGTACTTTCTATCCAGTCAAGATGTGATCCTGAATTAAAATCTCCTCCAATGATTATTGGTGTATTCATTATTTTGTCTAAACTGTCCACACGCTGCATTATGGCCCTAATTTCTTTTAGCCGTGTTAAACCTTCCCCCGCAATCAAAGAATCAGTTGACAACTTTTGAATATCTCTAAAATAATCTGGCAGGTAATGTAGCCATAAATTCACGCACAAAAAATGCTGGCCTTGAACATCCAGAACCACCGCATGTGAATTAAAGGGTCTAAACAGCTTGATCGTATCAATGATTGGATATTTGCTATGTATGGATAAATTGGAGCTTCCTCTCCAGGAATAAGGATACCCGGCTTGCTTTGCGATTTCCATCCCACAACAATAAGTTTCCTGCATACAAATAATATCCGGATTTTCGAGATTGATAACCTTTAAAATATTTACCGTATTGGCTGTATCTTCTTTAAAGTTCTGCTCTTTGGGCCCATGAATCCCACCATGCCAAATGTTCCAGGTCATCACTGTAAACTGGATATCGCTTGGCTGACTTACACAGCTTAATAAGCTCAATAGAAATAGAACGGTTACCAATTTGAATCTTCTCATGCTTTGTCCCTTATCTTAATTGACTTCCAAAAGGTGAGTTACCAGGCCAGGACCGGGAAACATACCCAAATATACGAATTAGCAAAATCAATAAATACTTAATTAATTGAAATTTATGGGAGATATGATTTATAACATCAGAAAGCCTGAGCCATCCAACCATTCTGTCCGCTTTTAATCTTTAGGTTTCGAGCCACCCATAAAGTGTAAAAATATTATTCGCAAAAACAAATATCCATAAGATATAAATGGTGCTTTTCCGATGTCGCTAGCTATCAGCTTAATGTGATTCATGCCGGTAAAATGTCTACCTCCAATTATTCTGGTAATACCTCTACATTTTTATGTATCTTAAAGATAATTAGATCAACCAAAATTAAAAATCAATGAAAAACCGATTCACTTTACTATTGCCTATTCTCGCTTTGACATTCTTCATGAACACTTCAAACCTAACTGCCCAGAAAGATGCCTCTGTCGAAATTATGCAGGCAAACGAAAAATTCATGAACCTATTCAATGCAGGCGACATCGATGAATTTGTAAGCGTTTATACCGAAGACGCCCGTTTGCTCCCACCGAATGGACAGATTGTGACTGGGAAAGAAAACTTGAAAAACTTTTGGAATGGCATGATGGAAGCCGGCATTAAGCCTGTATTGAAAACAGTCTCTGCACACCGATATGGTAAAACCGTCATTGAAGAAGGGAATGTGGCGATCCATGCTGGGGACCAAGTGGTGGACAATGTGAAATACATTGTGATCTGGAAAAAAATTAATGGTGACTGGAAAATGTATCAGGACATTTGGAACAGTAATAATCCATTACCAAATTAAATTTAGCATTTAAGTTATTATGGCCATTGTGAGTGGAACAAAATCGTTTGATACTTACCTATTAAGTGTCTTATTCCAATCATAATCAAGAGAACTTCAAATTTCATTATCCTTCAAGAAGTCAGGTCAAATGTAAATTATCAGATTAATAGTGTCTTACTAAGTATGGGTTAATATGCTTGAACCTCCCCGCATTTCCAGAATACCATCATTCGATAAGAGGAGGGTAAGCAAACTTTGGGTGTTTCATTGCATGGTGATTTTAGCTGCTTAACCTATAAATTGTTTTCTATGTGTGCCATGACTCCTATTAAACCATAAATTGACTTTAATCAAATTAATAGGGGATTATAAAAAGATATTTTATCCTCGGGGGGGGCGACAAAAATTATAAATTATTTAAGGCAGGGACATCGATAATTTATAGCGTATTCAGAAGAGTGATTCATTTTATTACTTAGGATATTTTACGTGCCTGGTTTTAAATTCCTGAATATTACCCTACCAATCATCAAAAAAAAGACTAAAAGACATAACCATGCAAACGAGTCGCCAATTATTGCATAAACGGTTTTAACACCACTCCGGGGGATTTGGGCAATCATGGTATGATTTTTTGAATTGAAGTGATCCATCGACGCTAACGTGCGTCCTTGATAATCAACAGCTATTGAAAGGCCTTCTCCCGTCTGTCGAACCATTGAAAAACCATTTTCAATAGCTCGGAAGACTGCCATTCTGGTATGGAGCGGATCAATCGCTATCCAGTCCCAGGCAGGAACCAATACGATATCCACCTCAGCCTTACCCGCTTTATTTAGCAAAGCAGTGAAGTCCATATCGTAACAAATGGTTGAACTAATTTTTCCGAATGGAGTGATCGAAATCGGTAAAATCCCATCGCCAACTTTATTTGTTGAACCAGGTACAGGGTGTGTTTTAAGATATTCCCATTCAACTTTGCCTTCGGGATTTATAAAAACAGATTTGTTTTCTCCAAGTTCGTTGGGATTATCCATAGGGATAACAAAATAAGCCATTAATAAATACAAGTTCTGAGACTTTGCCCACTTCGTACCACGGGCAATAAAATCAGCTTCATCCTCTTCAAGCACTTGGATTAATCCTTCAGGCCAAAAGATTAACGAAACATCATCGTTGACCAATTGACTATTATGTTTAAATACATCATCGTATAGTGGCTGTAGTAGAATTGACATAGTTTTTCGATCTCGTTCAGCCATATCCAAAGATGACTCAAATCCAAGTCGGTCTCGTTCAATATAATAGTTTTCAGTTTCGGTGGTTGCGGTATAAGATGCTATGGTCACTGTTTCTGAAGAAGGTGGAAAGACTTCTAGTCGAAGCCCACCGTATAATAGTATCATCGATAGTACTGCACCATAAATAAGTATGCCCGGTCTCACCACTAACCATTCAAACCGGTTATCCATTACCCAGTTTACTACTGAACCAAACCATAATACAATAAAAGTTACTCCCCACAGACCCACGAGAGAAGATACTTGTATTAGTGGCAGATGGTCATATTGAGTATAACCAATCGACGCCCAAGATCCATACATCAAATTATTTACAAATTCAAACGTGACCGCTGTGGTTGGAAATACGAGGGTGGAAACAAATCCTTTCAATTTCGAGGCAATTAATCGGTCTGCTAGGTAAGGTAAAAACCAAAGCACCGCATAGTAGATGGTCAAGATGTAAGTTAATATGCCCAACAATGAAGGGATGATGCCGTAAAGCATAATTCGGGTAGCCAAAGCAATGCAAACAAATAGTATGGTGAGTCCTGCAAAACTACTTTTGGATCTGACAAATCTTATCAAGAAGATTGGCGCCAACCAAGTTGCAAATGAAACACACCATCTGCCATTAGAGATAATAAATAATCCAATGCCTATAATAAGTATGGCGTATGGTATAAAGCGGTCTCTACTATTTCTTACTGAATTTCTTTTAAGCGGCATAAGTACTTTTTTGCTAGGGATAATAACCATAAAATAGTCCCGATAATATGTGTAATTCTCTTTTTCAATGACTGTTATACATACTGATCCAATATGAAAAGGTATCGACCAAACACAATTTACAAGCAAGGGACAACTAGAAACCAGAAAGAAATTAGTCCATAAATTCACTAACAACTACCGCTTGGCATGCAATTCTTCAAGTTAAAGATTTTGATGAACAAAAACAATGATCAGGATCAAATACAAAAAAGAAGTATTCAGATAAAAGCGATCAAGTTGCCTCCGGAGGGCTCCTGCTTGAATTTGATTTGGGGAAATGTTTGTGCTCTCCCATTCTCCTATCCGATTACCGATAGAGACTCTTGGCTTAATCGGGCCACGCTCTTCTGCACTTCACCCCTAGCCATGTGTAATTTCTCCAGATCACGATAGCCAAAACACGGTGTATGGTTTATTTTGAAAAACTATAAACTCATATCAAAAATGCATACATTACAGTTCAATGAGTAACCAGACTTTTGATAGTTCTAAATTCCCTTGGATCCTGATTCCTGGATTGTGAAAATCAGGTTTACTTGCATTTCTCCAATAAATTTATTTTACGGTCTACATTATTTATACGTAGTTTAATGCAAGACTATTAAAATATTCTAATTTATGCCGATACCAACACCATTTCATCCGAGAACTTCAGCGCACAATACCAACCTTGATTGGAAGGATTGGGGTGGCTATTTCGCAGCCAATTCCTATAATGTAATAAATGATTTCGAGTATTACGCATTCAGGCATTCAGCAGGCCTGGTCGATATTACCCCGCTTTTCAAATACAAAGTAACAGGCACTGATGCCAAGATGTTTTTGTCTCGTTTAATTGTTAAAGACATAAGCAAATTGAAGCGCCATCAGGCTACTTATTGTTGCTGGTGCGATGATCGAGGTAAGGTCATAGATGACGGTACCGTTATGTATTTCGGGAAAAACGAATATTTTGTTACAGCAGCGGATCCCTCTTTCTCATGGTTTTCAAGATTTATAAAAAAACTGGATGTCCAAATAGAAGATATCTCAGACAGCTATTGTGGACTGGCATTACAAGGTCCTACCTCCAGAAAAATTCTGAAAAATATGTGCGATGCGGAACTGGATAAGCTAAAATTTTTTTGGACTACCAGTGCGAAAGCTGAAGGATTCGAATTTAAAATTTCACGTACAGGATATACAGGTGATTTAGGTTTTGAGCTTTGGATAAAAAATGAAGATGCATTGAAACTTTTTGATGCGGTCTGGAGCGCAGGACAAAACTACAATATTCGAATGTCGGGAATCGCTGCACTGGATATTGCCAGAATCGAAGCAGGTTTGATCATGAATGGCGTTGATTATCACAGTTCGTTACATGCGTTGATCCCTGAACAAATGAGTTCCCCCTACGAATTGGGACTAGGCTGGATGGTTAATTTGAATCGTGGGCCATTCATGGGTCAAAAGGCTTTAAGGGAAGAAAAGAAAAATGGATCAAGTTGGGCTACCGTTGGCATTGATATTGATTGGCCTGATTTAGAGAATTTGTATAAAAAACATGGCTTACCTCCCCACACAGAGGCCGGTGCCTGGCGGCACTCGGTACCTATATATCATAAGCAACAAGTACGCAAACAAATAGGGTATGCAACCAGTGGCACCTGGTCACCGGCACTTAAAAAGAATATAGCACTTGCTACCATAGAGATAGATTATGCCAAACCTGGAACCGAAGTAAACTTTGAAGTCATGGTGGAACACCAGAGAAAGACAGTTGGAGCAATTGTTTGTAAATCCCAATTTTTTAATCCTGAAAGAAAACGGTCAATCCTAAAAAAAGTCAAATAATGAGCAAAAAATACGACGCAATAATAATCGGTGGAGGTCATAATGGATTGATCAATGCGGCCTATTTGGCTAAAGCCGGTAAGGATGTTTTAGTTTTAGAAAAAAGACATGTTCTTGGAGGCGCCGCTGTTTCTGAGGAGGTGTATCCAGGCTTTACTTATTCGGTATGCAGCTATGTCGTTAGTTTATTTAGGCCCCATATAATCAGAGAGTTAAACCTGGCGAAGCACGGATATGACATTATTCCCATGGACGCATCATTCCAACCTCTTCCGGACGGCGATTTAGGCTTATGCCGATGGGGTGATGCTGCTCGATCCAGGAGGGAAATTGCCAGGTTTAGTAAAAAGGACTCAGAAGTATATGGTGAATTCAGCAAGGTCATGACCCACATGGCAAAATTGGCCAAAGAGGTGATCGATCACCCTGCACCAGATGTGGCTTCAATCAACCCCAAGGAGCTTTCATCTTTGTTAAGAATGGGCAAGGTTTTCAAAAATCTCGGTCCAGAGTTATTGCACATGAATACCAAGCTATTGACTATGAGCAGCGCTGATTTTCTTGATCTATGGTTTGAATCAGAAGTTCTGAAAGGCCCCATGTCTGTAAGTGGTATCATCGGTACATTTTTAGGTGTCCGATCACCCGGAACGGCTTATGTGTTGCTTCATCACTACATGGGTGAATTGGATGGCGCGTTTCGATCCTGGGGATTTTCAAAAGGTGGGACAGGCGGTGTAAGTATGGCTTGTGCCAATGCTGCAAAAAGCTTTGGTGCAGAAATAAGAACCCACGTGCATGTAGCCAAGGTAAAAATCAAAAATGGTAAAGCCACTGGTGTAGTTTTGGCCAACGGAGATGAGATAAATTCCAAAATTGTCATTTCGAACTTGGATCCAAACCGTACCTACCTTAAGATGATCGGTGAAGAGAATCTTTCCCATGAAATCACTGCTGAGATCAAAAGATTTAAGTTAAGAGGAAGCTCGGGTAAAGTCAATTTTGCCCTTAGCGGAGTCCCTAATTTTTGTAAGAAACGCGATGGTCTTGAGTTCATGCAAGGAGATATCGCAATTGTTCCCAATGTAGATTATGTAGAGAAAGCCTATGATCAAGCTAAATATGGAGAATTCTCAGAAAGACCTTTTATCAATATTGTGATTCCTTCACTGACAGATCCAACGCTCGCTCCACCGGGAAAACATGTGATGTCTTGCTTTGTTCAATATGCTCCATTTAATATCAAAGAAGGCGCTGAGAACTGGCCTAAATTGGCTGATAAATTTGGAGATGCCGTACAGGATACGATTAAGGAATATGTGCCAGATATTGATAGTTTGGTTGAGCACAGACAAGTACTCACGCCGTGGGATCTGCAAGAAACGTTTGGATTAACGGAAGGTAATATATTTCAAGGTGAACTTACCCTGGAACAATTATTATTTCAACGACCTATTTCTGGCTATGCCAAATATAAAACCCCCATAGATAATTTATGGATGTCTGGCTCAGGTACTCATCCAGGTGGTGGTATTATGGGCTCTGGAGGCGAATTATCCGCAAAATCTATTTTAAAAGAAAAGGTGATATGAGCAAGTACGACATTATTGTAATTGGTGGTGGTCACAATGGCTTGACCACTGCCACTATCCTTGGTAAAACGGGAATGAATGTGCTAGTTGTTGAGAAAAGAACGTTGCTAGGTGGCATGGCTGCTGGAGAAGAATTTCATCCTGGATATTTTACCACAGGACTTTTGCACGACACCAGTGGTGTTCGCTTAGATATAATCAAAGAGCTTGAGCTTGAAAAGCATGGCCTTAAAGTTGACAAGAACCGGGCTAATGTGACCATTTTATGCAATGATGGAAAAAGTGTTACGATACAACCGGATGTCAATGCAACGGCCACAGCGATTGCTAACATCTCAAAGAATGACTCGGTAGCCTATAGAGCCTATCATGAATTCCTTAATAAAATTAGCAAAGTCATTAATAACCTGATGGACAATCCTCCACCAAATATAAATGTTGATAATTTGACTATGGCCAGCCTGGTTGTACTGATCAAAAAAGGACTAATACTCAAGGGGTTGGGAAATAAAACCATGATGGAATTACTCAAAGTAGCTCCTATGTGCGTTGCAGATTTTTTAAATGAAAAATTCGAAACAGATTTTATCAAGGCAGGTTTAGCTGCCCCGGCTTTATATGGATCCTATGCCGGTCCTTGGTCTGCATATTCTACCATAAATCTTTTACTTTGGGAATGTGCTTCCAGATGTCATATTAAAAGAGGACCTCAAGGCCTAATTGACGCTTTACAGAAGGTAGCTCAACAAGCAAATGTTGAAATTCGAACCGAAGCAGAAGTAGAAAAGATACTATTGAATCCTGAAGGAGCAATAAGGGGTGTTCAATTAAAAGGTGGGGAAGAAATCCTTGCTGCAAAGGTAGCAGCCTCGTGCACACCAAAAGAAACATTCCTTAATTTGTTTGATCCTTTTGATCTTGAATATGAATTAGATTATTGGATCGATAAGGTCCGAGGCAGAGGCACCACCGCAAAAGTGAATTTGGCTATAAATAAAATTATTGAATTCAATGGTCAACTGGTTGAATTTGCCAGGACAGGGAATTCATTTGATGAAATGGAAAAAGCTTTTGATCCTGTGAAGTACATGGAAGTAACGGATTCTCCGTTCCTGGATATTCATGTTCCAACCAGGTCAAATCCTGACTTGGCACCTGATGGCCACAGCGTTGTTTCTGTTTTGGTTCATCAAATTCCTTATGAATTTAAAGCTGGATGGTCAGTGGATACAAAAAAGAAACTTGGCAAGGACGTGCTCAAAACACTTGAAATCTATTCTCCTGGCCTTAACGAAACGGTGGTCGGTATGGAAGTTCTCTCTCCAGCAGACTTGGAAAATCGTTATAACTTAACTCAAGGCCATATTTATCATGGGGAGCATTTTGTAGATCAACTTATCACGCGTCCAATACCAGCTTGTTCAAGCTATGCGACACCAATCAACGGTTTATTCTTGTGTGGTAGCGGTTCTCATCCTGGAGGGGGCATAACCTGTGCCCCGGGCAGTATGGCGGCAAAAGCGATTTTGAAATCAAAATGAATACAAAAATCAATATATATTGGAAACGGAATTAACCTAAAATCAAATTTAAAATGGATTCCAATAAAAAAGAATTTCTTAAAAGGGGTATTGATTATCCTATCATAGATGGTGCAAGAACGCTTCCAGGTAAATATTACCACAGCAGGGATATATACGAAGAGGAGGTTAAAAAGATATTCCATAAATTTTGGATTTTAGCCTGTAGAGATGAGGAAATACCGATGGTAGGAGACTATAAACTTATTGAGGTGCAAGACGAAAGTATTATTATCGTAAAAGAAAAGCCCAATAAAATTACAGCATTATTTAATGTGTGCAGTCATAGAGGTACCCAACTGTGTAACCAGCCAAAAGGAAACTTCAAAACTAATTCTATACAATGTCCTTATCATGCCTGGACATATGGACTAGATGGTAAACTACTGAGGGCACCACAAATGAAAGAAGGTAATGGTTTTAGCAAATCTCGGTGCGCATTACCCCAAGCCCATATTCGCATTTGGGAAGGATTTGTATTTATTTCACTGGCCGAAAATCCCCAACCATTTGAAGTTCAGATGGAAGCGCTAATGGGTAAATTTGTCGACTGGAAAATGGCGGAGCTGCGGATAGCCCACCACATCGAATATAAGCTGAATTGTAACTGGAAACTAATTTTACAAAATTATCAGGAATGTTATCACTGTCCAGGTGTGCACCCCTTACTCTCCAAGCTCACGCCTGTTCACTCTGCACAACACGATTACAGTAAGGGAGCGGTTATTGGAGGATTTATGGATCTATCACAAAAAGGAGGAAGCATGACTATGGATGGTAAAGCTGCCGCTCAGCCAGTATACGACGTGACTGGAGATGACCTACAGAGAGTATATTATTACTCTGTCTACCCAAATATGCTATTGACACCTCATCCTGATTATGTGATGTTTCACCAGATTACTCCGCTTGGACCCGGTAAGATCATCAACGATTGCTACTGGCTTTTTCATCCAGATGTAATCCATGATAGAGGAGCTCAAGACAGGATTAAATCAGCCGTAGATTTTTGGGATTTAACTAATAAGCAGGACTGGAAAGTTTGTGAACAAATGCAAATAGGAACAAAGTCCAGTCGATTTACCCGGGGGTATTACTCCGGACGAGAAGAAATTCTACATACTTTAGATAAGGAATTACTCCAAGCACTTGGACATGAGGATCCTGAATAGTTGAATGTACCGTTTACGATTTGTCACCAATTTTAAAGGATTTGCAATGACCCTAATCAACCTATATTAATGAACCTATTCAATGCGAGCGACCAGAATGAAATTTTTATCAAACATTTATATTTCATTGATAGTCAACACAATATTAGTATGTCTTAAGAAAATACTTTATATTTAATTAAACCATTGACTCAATTAATTTGATATAACCTAATTGGAAATATTATCAGCTCATTAAAACTAATACTATTATGGCAATAACAATTATTATTGAAAAAGGTGATCCCGCTACTGGACATTTAACATTATCTGATCATGGACATACTACTGCAACGCCTGGAACTAAAATAATCTGGCAAATTAAAAAAGGTTCGGGCGTGCAATCCATTGATAAGATCGAACAAAAAGCCGCACATGCAATCCTATTTAAACCACCACCCTCAAAGGTGGGTAACTCTACAAATTGGGAAGCAACGGTTAATCCTTTCCCCATTATAGAAAATTACATAATTTATTGGACTGATGAAAAAAAAGGACAACACCATCATGACCCTCAAATAAGAGTTAATAACTAAACTTGTTTATGTATTTTATGCTGAAAGCCTGTTTCTTTGCAACTGGCGTCTGTTGCATTTTGTGCAATAATATGTTTGCGCAAGATCAAAGGATTGCCGACAGTCTAATCTATATTTATCAGGAAGGAAAAACTGCTGGAGTAGACAAGATGGAGTTGTTGCGGAATTTATCCTTTAACGAGTTGAATGACCTGAAATTATCACTTAAATACGCTGAAGAATTAATTGCTCTATCCCAATCAGAAAACAACCAGCTCTACCAGTACAGAGGCTACCTTCAAAAAGGAAATAATTATAAACTAACAGGAGACTTGGAGATTGCTTTAGAAGCTTTTTTCAAAAGTGCAGAAACAGCGAAAGAAGCTCAATATCTGGCCGGTGAAGGAACCGCTTACATGTCCATTGCCGACACTTATTCTATAATGGGCAATTCAAATAACGCAGAAAACTATTACAGTAAGGCCATTCAATTATTAAGAATGACCAATGACAGTATTTCTCTGGCATCTGCTTTATTAAATCTAGGAGATGCATACTTCAACGCCGAGAAATATGATTTGGCCTTATCAAATTTTAAGGAATCAGGTCTAATCTTCGAAAAAGCAAATTATTTAATAGGTAATGCATATAATTTGGGAAATGTAGGAATGGTTTATGCCGAACAAGGAAGAGACGAGCTGGCTGAAAAGAATATCAATCAAGCAATAATCATTCTTGAGGAACTCGAGGACTATTATCCAATTTCAGTCTATCTGACTTTTATGTCCGATATTTATCTTAGACGAAATGATTTTAGCACTGCGCTAAGCTACGCACAAAGGAGCTTAGAGCTTGCTACCATCTATGGTTTGAAAGATCAAATTAGTGAAGCAAATCTTAAGTTATCTGAACTACATGAACAAGCAGGCAACGAGGCAAAATCGCTGAAATATTACAAAGATCATATTGCATTTCGGGATAGTGTAAAAAACATAGAATCCGTCCAGCAAATGGCGGACCTTCGCACTAACTATGAAATTTCCCAAAAACAGATTGAAGTCGATCTCCTAAATCAACAAAAAAGGAATCAGCGTATCGTTATGATTGCCACAGGAATTGCTTTATTTTTTATTGGTGTTTTGGCATTTTTATTATTTAGGAGGAATAAATTTATTCAAAAAACAAAACAGATAATTGAAAAAGAAAAGAATCGATCCGATAATTTATTACTTAATATTCTCCCAGCAGAAACGGCTGAAGAATTAAAAGAAAGTGGCAAAGTCTTAGCAAAAAAGTTTGATTCAGTAACGGTATTATTTACTGACTTCAAGAGATTTACCCATTTCTCGGAAAATTTAACACCAGAAAAATTGGTAGAAAGTGTTGATTATTATTTTTCCAAATTTGATGAGATTATGGAGAAGCACAATCTAGAAAAGATAAAGACCATTGGCGATTCCTATATGTGCGCAGGAGGCTTGCCCTACCCTTCAAAGGATCATGCATTAAGAATGGTATTGGCTGCTTTTGAAATTGTAGAATTTGTAAATGACTCCAAAAAAAATAATTTAAAAAATCAAACTCATTTTGATGTCCGGATTGGTATCAATACCGGCCCGGTTGTAGCAGGCGTAGTAGGCACTAAAAAATTCGCCTATGACATTTGGGGAGATACAGTAAACATAGCCTCAAGAATGGAATCTAATTCAGAACCAGGTAGGATCAATATAGCTGAAAACACCTATCGATTGATTAGACATAAATATGATTGTACTTATAGAGGTGAAATAGAGGTGAAAAATAATAAAAAGATGAAAATGTACTTTGTCCAAAATAAGAAAATTCACCCGATACCCATATCGCAGCAAAATGAAGAAGTCTCAAATAAGATTTCTAATGATACCGAAGTGTAAATTGATCATGCGCTCAGACTTCCGGAATAATTGTAGGTAGACTTTTTGAATCCACCTATAAATCAACATCCCGCACTTTGAGCAACTTTGCCTTCATTTTACTTCTGAACTCTTCCACTAGCCGTTCATACCCTGTTTGCGTTGCCAGATTGGAATACTGCTTTGGGTCCTCCTGGATGTCATACAACTCGATCCCACCGGATGCATCCTCCTTGTATTGTATATAGGCATATTTATGTTCACGCAAAAGAAAACCTTCACGCATAGGCGCAACACTGAAAGCAGCATTGCGAACCTCATGCTCCGGATCATCGATCATTTTAGAAATATCTTTTCCTTGTACATGAGCAGGGATCTCCAGGCCACATAAACGAGCGATGGTAGGGTACAAATCCAGCAATTCAACCAATGAATGACAAACTGCCGGTTTTTTCCCTGGTACCTTTATAATCAATGGTACACCCGATGATTCTTCAAGCAGACTGACTTTAGCCCAAAAGTCATGTTCGCCCAGATGATAGCCATGGTCACTAGTAAAAATCACAATGGTTTTATCTGTCAACCCTGATTTTTCCAGGGCATCTAATACTTTTCCTACCTGCGCATCCATATAAGCCACGGAGGCGTAGTATCCACCCACTGCTTTCTTTTGCCGACGTATATCCATCTGCATATTCAGGCTGGTCTTGTAGTTAATTCCTGGCTCAGGAATATCCTCCCAATCCCCATTTACTTTTTCCGGAAGCACCATTTTAGAGTAAGGTTTGTATGGCAGGTAATAACTTTTAGGAGCCACAAAAGGAACATGTGGTCGTACAAATCCCACCCCTAACCAAAAGTTTTTGTCTTTGTTTTTTTGGATTAACTCAACAGCCTTGGCAGCCGTTTTCCCATCTGAATGGACCAGATCGCCTCCTTCAGCCTCCACGACTACAAAGGTATTCCCTCCTACTACCGGTTTTTTACCATCTGGATTACTTTCCAAAGTTTCACCATCACCTGGCGCTTTCCACTCGGGTCCCGGACTGTTATATCGCGCTGACCAGGATAATGAATCGTCCGCACCATGGCTACCTTCTTCGATTCCACCAGGGACTCCCATGTGAAATATTTTACTTACCCGAGCTGTATAATAGCCGTTGTTTTTAAAGTGTTGTGGCCAGGTTGACAGATCTCCAATCTGGGGTCTGGGGTTTGTATATCCTAATACACCTGTGGCATGTGGATATAAACCTGACATGAACGAAGCCCTAGAGGGTCCACAATAAGTGCCTTGACAATAAGCTGAAGTAAATCGAACACCTTGAGCAGCCAGTCGGTCGATATTTGGCGTTTTGCAAACCGTATTACCATAACAGGATAATGCATGGTAGGTGAGATCGTCCGATATGATAAATAGTACATTGTAAGGTGGGACCGATTTTGATTTATCTGTGCATTCGATGCTTAAAAAAGATAAGACAGTCAGCAAAATTAATAGGCGTTCTTTCATTTCAGGAAGTATGAGGAATTACAGATTTTATGTGACTACAAAATAATTTGTTATTAATAGTTTCAGCCAAACAATTCTAAAATGGGTTTACCTTGTCCATCAGGTGTGGTATAAAATGGACGCCCTTCAATAACATAATTGGTTTCCGCATGAAGGCCCAAAGCATGATAGATTGATTGATGTAATTGATCAATAACCACTCTATTTTTGATGGAAGAGCAGGGTCTTTCGTCAGCTGTTTGACCATAGACTAATCCTTTCTTGATACCTCCTCCCCACAACAGAACAGAGCTGCCATCAGTGAAATGACGATGCATGCCATAGAATTTTTCATCATTAATTATATCCGGTTGTTCCACCTGATCTTTGACTTTCTTACCCGGACGTCCCTCCAAAATCGCATCACGACTAAATTCACTTGCCAGTATAATCAAGGTTCTATCCAAGTGGCCGGATTCATCCAAATCACTTATCAATTGAGCAATAGGCCGATCAACAATTGATTTCATGTTTGCCGCTCGCGCATGGCCATTCTCATGCGTGTCCCAGCCCAAAAAAGGTTCGTACTCAGTAGAGACACTTATGAATCGACCACCATTCATAGCCAACCTTTTAGCCAGTAGACACCCCAAACCAAACCGTCCTGTATTATATTGATCATATACCTCTTTGGGCTCTTGACTCAAATCGAAAACTTTGGCCTCTGGTGAATTTAAAAGGCGATAGGATTGCTCCATCGATCGCATCAAAGATGTTCTTTGGTACCCACTCCCCTGTTGCATGATTTCACTTTTATCGACTAACTCCCTATACAACTTATAACGTGCTTCAAATCGCTTGATTGTCATTCCTTTAGGAGGTCGTACACTGTCCAAACCAGTGGAAGGATCAGGAATCAAAAAGGGTCCGTACTCCGTACCTAAAAATCCTGCAGAGTGGAAAGCTTTTAACTCTTCCGCCTCCCCTACAGTAAACCGCTGACCTATTGCGATGAACGGAGGAATTACTGGATTGACAGGCCCTAATTCTTTGGCAATCCAAGCCCCAAGATGCGGTGCTTGTACTGATTGGGGTGGTTCATAACAAGTATGCCAGTGATACTGATGTCGAGTATGTAGGATATGACCTAGATCGGCAGATTGATACGATCGGATGATAGCTCCTCTATCCATTACTTTGCCGATTGACTCAAGACCCTCAGAAAAAAAAAGTCCATCAATTACAGTGGGTACCTTTGGAAATGTGCTGAGCACTCGTTTGCTCTCCATTCCTTTTTCATAGGGTGCATAAGCTTTGGGATCAAAAGTCTCCGTATGCGCCATCCCCCCAGCCATCCAAAGCAAGATAACTGTATCCGCTGTAGACGCATAGCGAGCGAGGGAATTGCAACTCAAAAAACTAACCGAGGGTATTGTAGTAGATGCTGCAACCAGGCTAGCGGCTCCCATCTTTTTAATAAAATCCCGTCGTGAATTGATATTTTCTAAATCCATTGCTAATCGATAAATTGAAATTCTGGTAATAAAATAATCGACCAGAAAAAATCTTGTAATGATTCTTTTGTCGGATTGCTTCCCAGAGAAGAAAGTATCACTTCCCTTTCTTCAATGGTTGGACTTCTTCCCAATGCTTTTTGATAGAGCGTCTCCACGATTTTTTCACTTTTGTTCTTATGTAGATCATGCCACACTTTGGCCCCTTCTTCTAATACGTTATTTAAGTATTCTCCATTGGTAAGTTCAAGAGCTTGTAATAATGTGGCCTGGTCATCGCGGTTGGTTGTCACCGTTTCCCGGCTAGGTCTACCCAATGCTTTCAAAAAGTGATGTTGCCTCACCAGGCTAGCCCGGGCAAATTCTGATCCGGTTTGGTTAAAATTAAAGCCTATCAATTTATCCCAATGGCTGGAGCCGTAATCTCTCACCTGAACCCAGCTTTCGTCATTAAACTGCAGTCTAATCCAAGTCTTATCGGGCTTTACTTTTGTGCTTTGCCAGTCCTTTCCGGATTGAATCAACACTTCTTCTTTATTAGTATAAACTATCTTCATCGCAAATAATATTCCAGCCGGATTGGCTATACTCCCTTCATTAATTCCTTCAATAGCAATCAGATTCTTCCCAGAAACAATATAGTCTTTTACATCAAGCCGATGCACTTTTCTCCAGTCAGCCCCTTTTGAGACTTCTTGTTCATTTAAATACATGGTATAGGAGTGGTCCACAGACAGTAAAAGCTCAGCTGATTCTATCTTGGAATCAGAAATGGTGAAAACATTTCGAAAATAACGGACACCGGGATCCGGCAATACAGATCGATCATATTTTACTTCAGGATGCCATATTCTTCTTGAAGATAAACCTTTCTTATTTGGATCGTAAGCAGCCGCATAAAAGACAGGGGCAATCACCTGGCTAACTGCATCTGAAAACTGTTCAGCACTTAAACGTCTGATTAAAGGTCCTCTAAATTGGAATTTATCCGATCTTAGGTCTTCAACTTTGTCATAGTCGATGGAGGGTAATTGGTAAGCTTTCGAAATCATTATCTGACGAATTAAAGATTTTAAATCATATCCGGAATCCATGAAATCAGCAGATAACCAATCAAGTAAATCATTGTCCCAGGGCAGGTGGTCCATTTCATCAACCGGTTCCACCAGTCCCCGACCCATTAATTGTTTCCATATCCTATTCGTAATTGTACGATACAACCTGCCATTTTCAGGCTTCACTATAATCGCTGAAAGTTTAGCTAATCGCCTATCGACAGAAGGTCCATCAACAGAACCCAATTCAGGATAAATAAAACTTGCACCAGCAAATTTGCCTATAGGCTTATCACATCGATATAATTCCAGGGTTGAATCGGCAAAGATGGAGGCGAAGCCATATGCCTGCTCGAGGGTAAGATTACTAACAAAACTGTTATGACAAGAAGCACACTTAACATTCACACCCATCAAAGACTGGCCTATGTTTTGGGCGGCCTGCATCTCAGTTCGCTGACTCGCATTCACCACCCCACGCCACTGGATACCTTTTATAAAACCCATTGATTCCTCAGATGGGTTGACTAACTCTTTTACCATCAGGTCGTAGGGTTTATTACTTTCTAAAGTCGCATATAGCCAATCGGTTATCTGCTTTCTCCCTCCGGTAATAAATCCGGTACCGCTGTAGTCATTACGTAATAAATCATTCCAAAAGCTGAGCCAATGTTGAGTATAATTGGTATGATCATTTAGCAACTCATCTATAAGTAGTTCTCTTTTATTTGGCCTCCCGTCATTAACAAACTGAAGGATCTTATCTGGTTGCGGCAACAATCCGACAATATCGAGATGTGCGCGACGTATAAATATTTTATCATCAACCACACCCGGCCACTTATAATTGTTATTTTGGAAGTATGCATTTATCAATTGATCCACTGGATGATCTTCGTTACTATCCTCAGGCAATAAAGGTTTTTCTAAAGCAAGAGGAGCTTCTGGAAATACACTTATTGCCCGGTCAGACCAGTGCGCCCCTTTTTCAATCCACAATTTAATAAGTGCTACCTCATGCTCTTTTAGCACCTTACCTTTCTTAGGCATAACTTCTTTGTGATGAGCTGGTAAAGAGATCCTTCTGTATAACTCACTTTTTTGGGGATCATTAGGGAAAATGACCGGTCCGGATTTCCCTCCTTGGAAGAAACCTCTTTTACTGTCCAGTACCAGCTCCCCTTTTTGTTTGTTATCATTATGACACTGGTAACAATTATGAGCAATGATAGCACGAACTTCCAAGTTCAGTTCATCCAGCTGGTCTAAATTCAAACTGTCGCGCACCTTCAATTCTGCTAGTAAACGAGTAACTTCACTATCATTAGGCTCGTTATTTAGAGGTAATGCGCTGCTCAAATAATCTTCCCCGTGGGTGAGACTGGCACCTAAGTGGCTAGCAAAAATAAGGGACAGGACTGTTAATATTAGTCCTGAACGGTAGAAATTATAAGTGGATATCCTGCCTGTTACGGTAGCTCGTAATATCAATACGGTACCGGTTGCCAACGCTGCTGTCGCTATTCCCATATTCTGGTGCTGTTGAACTAAAGCTCCTGAATAATCATCGAAATTACGTAGAAGACACCCTAAAATAACGGCAATAATAGCAAAGATTGTCCCAAAATAAACCATCCAATAACTACCTATTTTCAAACCAGGCCGTCGGCCATTAAGCGTAAGTCCTTCCAGCACCAACGCCATGACCAACAGACCGATAGGAAAATGTACAATCAATACATGTAAACGGCCCATTAACTGAAACAACCATATCCACGAATCCTCCATAGCTACAATATAAAAATATTTTTGGTGTGACTGGTTGTTGATGGAGAGTTCAATTCACTTTTTATAAATTCAGAATAAAGTGCTCCATTTTAATTTTGTTTATTTTCCTAAACCAGTATAAATCGACATTTTAATTAACTTTAATAATGAAAAAAGATAATCATTTTTCAAATTTGATGGATCTCCTGATAGCCTGGTTCAAAATAGTGAAAATGAGTATTCCTCAAATTAATGATTAAAATACATTTTAATAAATCAAAACACGAAGCTCTGGAGTAGTTACCATTAAAAAAACTTAAAAGCTATGAAAAAGTTATATATCAGCTTTGTTATGTTCATAGGGTTCTTGTTTTTATGCTTTGCTTGGATTACCCCTAATCCAAATTACCCTAAAGAAAATCAACCGGAGCTAAGTGGAAGCACCGGCCACCTTCTTTATGTGGCAACTCCTGGTATCAGAAATTATTTGGGTTATGGCGGTCATGGTTTAATAGTTTTTGATATTGACAATCACCACAAATTTGTAAAACGAATTCATACTCAAGGCTATAAAGAAGATGGCACCGTGTCGAATGTGAAAGGTATTGCTGTTAGTAAGCAACTCAATAGTATATACATTTCTACATTAGAAGCTTTACAGCGGATTGATCTGCGCTCTGAAGAAGTGATTTGGGAAAGACCTTATGAAGGTGGTTGTGACCGTATGTCAATTTCACCGGATGGAATGACAATGTATCTTCCTTCTTTGGAAAAAGACTTTTGGAATGTGGTGGAGTGTAAGACGGGTGATATTATTACTAAAATTAAAGTACATTCCAGAGCCCACAACACAGTATTTGGGCGTTCAGGAGAACGTGCATATATGGCTGATATTGGATCTCCTATATTGCATGTTGCAGAGACTAAAACCCATACTATAGCAAAGAGAATTGGCCCCTTCAGTGCAGGTATCCGTCCATTTACCATAAATAGCAATGAGTCACTGGCTTTTGTCACTGTTAATGATTTTCTTGGATTTGAAGTAGGCGATTTGAAAACAGGTGAAAAAGTTGCAAGTGTCCAGGTATTAGGTTGGGATAAGGGCCCGGTCAGAAGGCATGGTAACC
>JAHEJC010000066.1 GCA_024639065.1 Lewinellaceae bacterium
TTATCTTAATTGGAGATCCACAAGCATTAGCTTTACCCTCAACAATACCTCAGATTTACCTATTCATTGGTGGTTTTTTATTGCTAGGCTTACTTGGCTTTTGGTGGATATTGAAAAACATATAAATATTTTTTTAAAAAAAATGAAGCTTGTAGTAACAATCTTTTTTTTCGGACTATAGATAGTACGAACGCGATTAAGAATAACTAGCAACAATCGTCTAGCAACTAATTTTCTCAAATCTAAAAATCATTTACCATGAAATGTATGTATTACATAGGGTTACTTCTTTGCTTATTCAAAACAGTAGGTGCTCAGGAAATAACCAAAGAAGTCATCTCCTCAACCGGTGATTATTTTGTGAAAGTTGACTATGGAAGTCTGGAGTGTACTATGGGAGAAATTTCAACTTCGTTTATGAAACAATCTCAGGGCTTCATATTTGAAGGCTTTCATCATCCTCATAAAAATATATCTACCAAAGTAAATAATTTAGACTTAAAAGGTATTGGCATTTTTACGAAGACATTCCCCAATCCAGTGATAAATAAATTATTTATCTCGGTGGATAAAGTAGATGCTTATTCAATTGATCTCTTAGACGTACAAAACCGTATCATAAAGTCCAAAGAATTCTCACAATTCACCTATCTGGACATGGAAGGATTACCAGCTGCAGTTTATTACATCAGAATCCGAAAGGAGTACTTACAAAGTGAATTGCACAAAATCATTAAACTATAATTTCATCACTAAATATTAAAAATTAATCAAAATGAAAAATTTACTATTAATCATAACCCTCTCAATATTTGTTAATACCATTAAGGCTCAGGTACCGCAATCATTTAAATATCAGGGAGTCGTAAGAGATGCACAAAATCAGTTACTGACCAGTAAGGCTATACAAGTGCGTATCCAAATTGTGCAAGATTATCCCAATGGTTCAGTACATTACATTGAGCGTCATCCTGTGACAACCTCGGACTATGGTGTATTTAGTTTAAATATTTTCGACGGTATCTCAGAGTTCGGAACACCAGGAATTATTGATTGGGCAGCTGGACCGTATCATTTGTTAGTAGAAGTAGATTTGGATGGCGGCTTCAATTTTGAATTCATGGGTGCCAGCGAGATGCTTTCAGTCCCTTATGCCTTATACGGCGAAGATGATGATGCAAATCCCTCAAACGAATTACAAGACTTAGAATACTTGGGAATTGATACATCCAATCTAGAACATATTTTGAAATTGACCCAAAGCAATCGAATTGTACGCATACCAATTAATAGGGGTGTAGTAGATGCTGATCCCAATCCAGTTAACGAAATACAAACCCTTACAAAGGCTGGTGCCAATATCACTTTGAACAGAGCAGGTGGAGTAGTGGTTTTATTGGATGATGATCCTAAAAATGAATTACAAAAAATGGCTAAAGCTGGAAATGATATTGTATTGGATAAGAACGGTGGGAAAATCACGCTGAAGGATGATGATGCTAAAAATGAATTACAAAAAATTACGAAAAAGGGAGATGAAATTGAATTAAGTAAGGAGGGTGGGAAAATTACTTTGAAGGATGATGATGCTAAGAACGAACTGCAAAAGATCACTAAAAAGGACAATGTAATAGAATTGGACAAAGAGGGAGGTAAAATTGCATTAAACGACGATGATCCGACAAATGAAATACAGAAAATCAGCCTACAAGATGGGACAATTTCCATCAGTCAAAATGGAGGTTCCATTGAATTGAAAGATACTGATGAAACGAATGAACTTCAAAATTTATCAGCTGTCGAGCGCACTGATATCGTTACCCAGAACATTGTCACAGAAATAAAACTTACTGATAAAAAGGGAAATGTACAATCAGTGATTATCGATGATACTGATTTTACCAATGAACTTCAACGACCAATTCTTACCTTGCGAGAAGGCGCCAATGGAATTGAAGGAGACCTCAATCTAGACAAAATACCGGGTACAATACCGGTAAGATTACCCGATCTAGATCCGACTAATGAACTGCAGGAATTGTCTCTTCAAGGAACCCAGTTAAGATTGTCTAGTGGAGGAAGTGTGGACCTAAAAGATATTGGTGGTGGCTCAAGTTCCCCTTGGGAACGAATTAACAATAACCAGATTCGATTTAATGGGACCGGAGTTATAAGGGAATTGGAAATTCCGAGTTCCGAAATTCCCGTAAACAATTTTGCTCCAGTTCAAATGAAAGAAACCAGCAATGCGCTAGGTGGAGAAGTTATTATTCGAGGTTTTGGAAAGAGGGTTAACTTTTGGTCATCCAATATTCGACTTGGTGCCTCAAGTCGCTCCCCAGGACATGGCAAAATTGATGTGGTGGATCCTCATGAAAGAGAAGTTGTAAGCATTTATTCTGAATCAATGAATTTTGATAATGAAGGCAGAGGTGTCGTCGAAGCGGATCAATTCAAAGCCAGAGAAGGAATATTGATGCGTTCCTCAAATGGAAAATGTTGGATGGTAACTGTTGATAATGGAGGTAACCTAAAATCCAATCAACTGGAAGGATGCAATTTCAATGAATAGCAGAATAAAAATGATTGTTTAATCATTGAGTCACCTCTTAGGAGGTGACTATTTTTATATGCTGGAATTGCAGCACTAGCTATCCAATGTCTATAATATTCACCAAACATTTATCGGATTAATCTTTTGCGAAGTCTCTAGAACAAAAAATGAAATAACGGTTATTAAACATTAAAACGGAAGTGCATCACATCTCCATCCTGGACTACATATTCTTTTCCTTCAACATGCATCTTTCCAGCTTCTTTAACGGCTTGCTCACTACCTAATGCAACATAGTCTTCATAATGAATTACTTCAGCTCGAATAAACCCTTTTTCAAAATCAGAGTGAATAACACCTGCCGCTTGCGGTGCTTTAGTGCCGCGCTCAACAGTCCAGGCCCTTACTTCCTTTTCACCGGCAGTAAAGTAGGTAATAAGTTTAAGCAAATGATAGGCAGCATGTATCAGACGATTTACACCAGGTTCTTCCAATCCCATTTCTTTGGCAAACTCATAGCGCTCTTCCACTGACTCCAGCTCAGCGATATCAGCTTCTATACCAGCTGAGACCAATAAGACCTCGGCATCCTCCTGAAGTCCTTGGATGAATTTTTGAGAAAATTCATTACCATCTTTTGCAGACATCTCATCTACATTACAAACATACATGACAGGTTTGGCCGTCAATAGATAAAGGTCTTGGATAAGCTCATGGGTATCCTCATCTAAATCAGCGGCACGTGCAGGAATACCTTCTTCTAACTTTTTTAGTAATGATTCAGCGATCTCTACATTTTTGGCATCTTCTTTAGCGCCAGTTTTTGCTTGTTTTTTGAGTTTTTCTAGGCGCTTCTCTAAAGTTTCAATATCCTTGAATATTAGCTCCATATCAATGACTTCTTTATCCCGGGTTGGATCTATGGAACCATCCACATGAATAATGTTGTCATCCTCGAAACACCTGACTATGTGCAATATGGCATCTACTTCTCTAATATTAGCTAAAAACTGATTACCTAATCCATCACCCTTACTGGCTCCTTTGATAAGGCCAGCTATGTCTACAATTTCGACTGTTGTAGGTAATACTTTTTGTGGATTTACCAGTTCTTTAAGTTTATCCAAACGATCATCAGGAACTGTAATAATCCCAATGTTAGGCTCTTTAGTTGCAAACGGAAAATTCGCAGCTAGAGCTTTTGCCGCAGTCAAAGAATTGAACAAAGTGGATTTACCCACATTAGGAAGGCCTACTATTCCACATTTTAAAGCCATAAGTGTTTTTTAATTTTAGGCTGCAAAGATATATTTTGCAGTGGATTTTCATACCTTGAAACCCATGAATTATTTGGCACATCTATTCTTATCCTGTGATTCAGAAGAGAAAATGATCGGGAACTTTATTACTGATCAAATTACCTTAAAGGAATCTAAGCGCTATGATGCATTAATTTCGGAGGGTATTCAGTTGCACCGAGCTATTGATACTTTTACGGATAATCATCCTCAAGTGAAAAAAGTAATCAAAATTCTGCGTCCTACTCAGGGCAAATACGCACCCGTTGTAGTGGATATTTATTTTGATTATTTGCTCTATAAATCCTGGGATAATTATTCTCATCGTCCTTTTGAGCATTTTAGTAACTCGGTTTATTCCATGTTGCCCAAATATCTTGAGTTAATGCCCGTTAGAATCCATCACCAGGTCACTAATATGGTGAAAATGAGATGGTTAGATGTTTATACTACTATTGATGGTTTAAACAGCACTTTTCATCGATTGCAAAAAAGGACTAGGTTTATTAATAACTTAACGGATGCTCCATCTTTTTTAAGCAAAAATCAAAATCAGCTTTCGGACCATTTTAATGAGTTTTTCCCGGATGTAATTAAGTATGTTGAACTAAAATGCAATTGTTGAATTGTTTTCTACGCATTAGTTCGTATCAAAAATAGATTTAGAAGATTCTGTCAGAACGGTGACTTCTGCGAAGGAAGCAGCTTTTCCATCGGTTGTTGCCGTGCTTTTAAAATTTATAAACCTACCTTTCACAGTTGGAAATAATACTAGTTGTTCAATTGGACTATTCATTATATTTGAGAACTCTCCCCTGGTTGCCTCGGTCCAGAAGATTTGATCAGGACTAATTAATATAGTATAATTGGTCACCAGTCCACTGATCCATCTTTCTTGCATAGGTACATAAGTTAATCCTCTAATATTTAGTACTTCTCCCAGGTCAATAATTATTTCATTTTGGTTATTAGCACTTTCATCCGCCCACCAGGTAGATATATCTCCATCAATTACTTGATTGGCCCTGGAATCATCATGCAATACTTGCCATTTATTGGATGAAATATCAAGATTCAGCTCACTCACTTCACTTTGTTTTTCATCATCTATGGCAATTGCTTGGACTCTAACCGCTTCATGATGAATAAATGGTCTTGCATATCTGGACGAAAAAGCTGTTGGTGCAGTACCATCTAGCGTATAATATATGGAAACCCCAGGATCAGGAACTGCTACCTGAACTTCACCTTTTTTATTCCTGGAAATAACGGGAGGTACAATCAATTTAGGGGCGTTATAAACTTCTATTGAAGAAATCACCGGACAGGCTCTAAATTCAAGAAAATTTATCCGAATTGATTTAGCAGACCGCGTAGGTAACCTCAAAATACGTTTATAACCAATGGTGGTTTCCGAAGCAATTTCTTCCCATCCGTTCTCGGTTAATGCTTGAATTGTAAATGATTTGATGCGCTGACCAAGGGGAATATACTCTTGAAGAATTACCCGATTGAAACCAGTAAATTGACCAAAGTCTATGGTTAAACTTGCCGATTCAATTTCATCAGATGTACACCAATAGGTTTCCTTATCACCATCCACTACTTTTGAGGCACTGTAAGTATCGCTGCGCTCATTGCTAGCCATAGCTACTTTGTCCTTGGCAATATCAGTGGTAAAATCCTCTTTGATTTTTTGCGTTAAACTTTTTAGTTGTTTAATATCGTTTTCATGAATAAGCCCGCGTTTGTCTACAGGAAAATTGAGCAATAATGAGCTATTCTGCCCTATGGATTTGTAGTATATGTCTAATAGTTGAGCCGTTGATTTTACTTTATGATCTTCATATTCATGATAATACCAACCAGGCCGAATCGATACATCCGCTTCCGCTGGAATCCAATGCGTGCCATCCTCTTGACCCATAGAATATCTGGTATTGTAATCCGGCATGCCGCCATATATACTGTCTTTCATTAGCATTGACCAGGTCGTAGGGTAAGCATATCCATGTTCATTACCAACCCAGCGTACATCCGGGCCCGCATCGCTAAAAACCACCGCATTGGGTTGTAATTCTCTAATAATTGAAATCGTGTTTCCCCAATCGTAGTAGTTTATTTTATCAACTCTCCGCTCCTCATTTGCACCTCCATAGTAACCAGTACCCCCATTGGCGCCATCAAACCAGACCTCAAATACTTCACCGTAATTGGTCAATAATTCTCTGAGTTGATTTCGAAAATAAGTAATGTAAGCGGGCGTTCCGTACTCAGCATGATTCCGGTCCCAAGGTGATAAATACACGCCAAACTTTAAATCAAATTCTTTACAAGCATCCGATAACTCTTTAAGTACGTCGCCTTTCCCATTCTTCCAAACCGAGTTTTTAACGGAATGCTCCGTATAAGCAGATGGCCATAAACAAAATCCGTCATGGTGTTTTGCCGTCAAAATAATACCTTTCATCCCTGCCTCTTTGCATACCTGAGCCCACTGCCGGCAATCTAAGGAAGAAGGATTGAACTGGTCAGGTTTTTCATCCCCGAACCCCCACTCCATATTCGAAAAAGTATTCATATTAAAATGAACAAATGCATAAAACTCCAGATCATGCCAGGCAAGCTGGCGTTCGGAGGGTACAGGCATCATTGGGTCAGGAGGACCAGTATCCGTTTTACATTGTAATAGTAAAAATACTATTGAAATAAGTAAGAAATATTTCATCCAGGTAAATTTGTTTATTAAATAAAATCTTCACCTATCTTTAACCATACCAAGTTAAAACTTTTACTTTATGGCCGTAATTCGAAGGTATCCATTTTACTCTAATAAATTTGTGATTATGGAATATATAGGAACTTGGCTACGTTATTCTTCTTCTGCATTCCCAGCAGGCTGCTCGTCGCAGACTACCTATCTTTGCTCAGTTTCAAAACTATATGGTTATAATCTATCAAATAGAATTCATCTAAATTCTACAAACTTTGATTATAGCTAACACACCCTGACACTCAAACATCTCGCAGCGCAGCAGTCGGTCTCGTTTCTAACAGCGTAGTGGTCTCAAATCTAATTTCTTTCCTTCTACCAGCATCAATTTATAGGCTTCTTCATAATCATTACTTATCTGACCGTCTAAAATGGCTTCACGGATGGCTGCTTTAATGATACCAATTTCTTTGGATGGCCCTATTCCAAACGTCTTCATGATCACTGCTCCATCCACCGGGGATTGGAAATTTCTCAGTTTATCTTTCGCTTCTACCTCTTTAAGACGGTCTCTCACCTTAATACTGTTCGCAAGATACTTTTTCACTTTTGCTTCATTCTTACTGGTAATATCTGCCTCACACAAGGCCATCAGATCTTCAATATCATCACCTGCTTCATAAAGTAATCTTCGAATGGCCGAATCAGAAATTTCTTGTTTAGTAAGACTAATCGGCCTAAGATGTAACTGAACCATTTTCTGGACATAACGCATTTTATGATCCAGGGGTAATCTTAAACGTCTAAAAATTCTAGGTACCATGGCTGCTCCTAATGCATCGTGCCCATGAAATGTCCAACCGCTGCTCGGATGAAACCTTTTAGTTGCTGGTTTGGCAATGTCATGTAATAACGCCCCCCACCTCAACCAAACATTATCGGATACTTTAGCAACGTTGTCCAACACTTCAAGCGTGTGGTAAAAATTATCTTTGTGTCCCTTACCTTCCCTATATTCTACTCCTTTCAAATTATTTAATTCCGGTAAAATATTCAGCAATAATCCGGTTTTCTCAAGTAAAACAAATCCCTTAGAGGGTTTTTCACAACGCAATATTTTTTCGAGTTCGCCGGTTACCCGCTCTTTGGAGACAATATTTAATCGATTCCTATATTTCTTAATCGTCTCATAAGTGGACCTTTCAATGCTAAAATCTAATTGAGTAGAAAACCGGATGGCTCGTAACATCCTCAGAGGATCATCTGAAAATGTTTTTCCAGGTTCCAAGGGAGTTCTGATTATCTTTTCCTCTAAATCATGAAGGCCATCAAATGGATCGATTATCTCTCCATAATTTCTTTCATTTAGACTAACTGCCAATGCATTGATCGTAAAGTCACGACGGTTTTGATCATCCTCCAGCGATCCGTCTTCTACAATAGGCTTTCGACTATCTGCTCGATAAGATTCTTTGCGAGCACCAACAAATTCAATTTCTAAATTTTTGTGTTTAAGCATAGCGGTCCCAAATCGTTCAAAATAAGCCACGCGCGGGATTGGTCTTAAATGCCCGGCAAGATGTTGAGCCAGTTTAATTCCACTACCAATACATACAATATCCATATCTTTTGAAGGCAGACCCAGAAGCCGATCCCGCACGTAGCCTCCTACTACATATACCGGGAATTCAAGTTGTTCGGCGGATAGCCGGATCAACTCAAATATTTTGCGCTCATAAGGCTGAATATCAAATACCATCATAAAGCCTTGGTTTCTAGCTGATATCGATGTTCAATTTCATCTAAAACTTCAAGTAATCTTGCCGGTACGGACTCAGTGACTAATTGTGAACGGTATTTTTTAATTTCGGGTAGACCCTTGAAATAATTGGTATAATGTCGTCGCATTTCAAGCACGCCCAGTTTTTGACCTTTCCATTCTATTGAAGTAAGTAGATGCTTTTTAGCTGCTGCAACTCGATCTTTTATTGATGGTCCATCTATGAGTATCCCTTCTTGAAGATAAGTTTTTATTTGTCTAAAAATCCAAGGGTTACCAATGCTTGCTCGACCAATCATTATTCCATCTACTCCATATTTATCCAAGTAAAGTTTAGCTTTTTGAGGCGTGTCGATATCTCCGTTGCCAAATACTGGAATATGTAATCTAGGGTTGTTTTTGGCGGCCGCTATTAGGCTCCAATCTGCGGCACCCTTATACATTTGTTTTCGGGTTCGGCCGTGAATACTAATTGCCTGGATACCAACATCCTGCAATCTTTCGGCTACTTCTACAATGTGTTTAGACGTTTCGTCCCAACCCAACCTGGTTTTTACCGTAACTGGAAGTGAGGTAGATTTGACAACAGCTTCCGTTAGCTTAACCATCTTGTCAAGATCCAGTAAAATGCCAGCACCAGCTTGCTTACAAACCACTTTTTTAACCGGGCAACCATAATTTATGTCTAAGATTTCTGGATGAGCGGCTTCGACAATTTCGGCTGCCCGCATCATTGAAGAAAACTCAGCTCCGAATATTTGTATGCCAATCGGCCTTTCTTCATTATTAATATCCAGTTTTTGAACACTTTTTTCAGCATCCCGAATCAATCCTTCAACACTGATAAATTCAGTATACATCAAATCGCACCCCTGCTCTTTGCATAGGGCTCTGAAAGGAGGATCACTTACATCTTCCATAGGAGCCAGTAAAAGAGGTTGTTCGCCTAATTCTATGTTACCTATCTTTATCATAAATTCCGCAAAAATAATAATTTCTTTCTGGGCCAGCCCAGTGACGGTGTTTACTTTGACAATAATAAGCACAACAATTTGATATAAACTGATTTTTTTTTCAGTATTTGATAAACCTATCAGATGAATTTACTTTCTTTGATGACCTATGGATTTGTCAACAAGATTAAACTGAAAAATTATATTTCATGCTTATTGCCGTTCTAGTCTGTTTTGTTTTAGGATATTTAGCGATTGTATTTGAACATCCTCTCAAGCTCGATAAAACTGTTCCAGCTTTGCTGATGGGTGCCACTTGCTGGGGATTGATATCCTTAGGTCACTTGCCGGTTGTAGATCACCACTTTAACGAAGGAGAAATGTCACCGGTCTTACTCCATCATATTGGAAAAGTAGCGGAAATATTAATCTTTCTAATTGGCGCTATGACCATCGTGGAATTGATCGATCTACACCGTGGATTCTCCGTAATTACCAATCGAATTCGTACAACCAGTAAACGTAAAATGCTCTTTCTGATAACCATACTGGCATTTTTCTTATCGGCAACTTTAGATAATTTAGCATCTACCATAGTCCTTGTCTCTTTGCTCAGACGACTAGTGCCTCAACGAAATGAAAGATTATGGTTTGTGTCCATGGCAGTAATCGGGGCTAATGCTGGAGGAGCCTGGTCACCCATTGGAGACGTAACCACTACTATGCTTTGGATAGGTAATAAAGTTTCCAGCCTTGGGTTGATAGAACATCTGGTATTGCCGTCCTTGGTGTGTGCAATCGTTCCAGCGTTTGTGGCTTCTCTTACTAAACCGTTTCAGGGGCATATCACCCAACAAGATATCGATTTTGATCATGAAGTTTCCCAAGAAAAACTTCTTTCATCAAGAGTTATGCTAGTTGTGGGCATAGGCGCTTTGATATTTGTACCAATTTTTAAAGCGATTACCCATTTGCCACCTTATGTTGGGATGATGTTGGGATTGGGTGTAGTTTGGTTAGTCTCAGAATATATACATCCTGAAGAAGATTTTACCGAAGAACGCAAACATCTTTATTCAGCCCACACAGCATTGTCCAGGATAGAAATGTCCAGTATATTGTTCTTTTTAGGTATACTCTTGGCTGTTGCATCATTAGAATCATTGTCCTTATTGCTAGATCTCTCACAAGCAATGGAACGAGCTATTCCCAATACGAATATTGTCATCATGATCCTTGGCGTAGCCTCAGCCATCATAGATAATGTTCCCCTGGTAGCAGCTACGATGGGCATGTACACGGATCCATTAGATTCATCATTATGGCACTTTATAGCTTACTCTGCAGGAACAGGAGGCAGTATGTTAATCATTGGATCGGCAGCTGGGGTTGCTGCCATGGGTATGGAACGCATTGATTTCATTTGGTATCTTAAAAAGGTATCTTGGATAGCCGCGCTTGGTTTTCTTGCAGGTGCTTTTACCTTCTTAGGTATGCAAAGTTTTATATTTTCCTAACCAATTTTTTAGAAAATTTTGATCATTTTGAAAAACATGTTTCAACATCCTTCATCATAACGTGCTGCAAAAAATTTCTTGATGATTTGGTAAAAGATGTGGCATTTGCCAGTCAGTTTCCTCAAATCTGGAGAGATAAATACATTTTGAACCGGACAAACTCAGCTTAACCATTAAGGAGAATACAAAAAAGATTACCAAAAAAGAGCGTCAGCATTCAGGTTATTATTTCAACAAAAAAAGGAAGTTCTTCATAGAGAGAAAGCATTGAAGCTACTATATGGCAAGCCGATTACTTTCTAGGTAGAAGCTTTGATGTATTTATTTGTCATATCAGAAAGCATTTATCACAGGTTTCTACGTTAAGTATGCGTAATATATACAAAATAGGCTTAGTCCTGGAATGTCCGAGAACCATTAATGCCAAATGGATAATCTAGTTAAGTCACTTTAATCCCGCCACCAGCTCAAAAATTTAACAGATCGGGGCGGACTAAAAAGTTTTATCAGATCATCTGACTACATTCCTACCACCGCTCAAAATTCTTACTCGTTCACCAAGATGTTGTTTGATACTTCTTTTATTTAGCGTATCTACATAATACCATTCGGCAATAATTTCTGTTTCACGGACGGTTAATAATAAATATCCATGGTCTCGCATATTAATATATTTCATATGCGGATTGGTAGCAAGTAATTTTTGTTCACTGCTCATAACTTCTTCGTCAGGGGCAGATTCATTACTATTAGCTGAAGAAATACTAGGAGATCCAAACTCAAAAGCCAATATTGGACCCTTTTCTTCGTAACTAGCGATGGATTCAGGAACTTCAAATGCCCAGGAACTATGTGTATCCCCAGAAAGAAAAACCACGTCCTGTATAGCTTGGTTGCCTAAGAAGGTTAAAATTTCCGATTTTTCGTAAGGGTATCCATCCCACGCATCCATGCTCTTGGAGCGCTCGATACTGGAAAAATCCCGATCTGCGAAAATAACCTGATTACCAATTAACTTCCACTTAGCCGATGATGTACTGAGCTGCTCCTTAAACCAATTTAGTTGTTTTTTCCCAAGCATAGAACGGTCGGAACTTTTATAATCTTCTGCTTCGGGACTTTTGGATTGTTGGGTGCGCCCCGCAAGCCGTTCATCTAGCATGATCCAATCCACCAAATCTCCATAAGATATCGATCTATATAGCGTAGAGTCAGTCGTTGGACTTACTGGTAACCATTCATAATAAGCCTTGCGTGCTGCTTTTTTGCGATCACTAAAAGTGCCTTCTCTGGTTTCATCGTGGTTTTGAGCTCCTGTAACAAAAGCATTGTTGGATATTTCATGGTCATCCCATATAGTAATAAAAGGGTGTAATTGATGTGCTCTTTGCAGGTCTTCATCCAATCTATATTGAGCATAACGGGTTCTGTATTCATTGAGATGAATAATTTCATTCGCGGGCAAATGTTTTCGATTCAATGATTTGTCACCGTAAACATCTTGACCATATTCATAAATATAATCACCAAGATGAATGACCGCATCTAGGTCTTCTAATTCTCCAATTCTTGCATAAGCATTGAAATATCCTGCCTCAAAATTGGAGCAACTCACTACAGCAAATTTTAGCTCTGATGATCGACCGGACGGGGTGGTTTTAGTTCTGCCAGTAGATGAATAAATTCCATTCGAACTAAATCGGAAATAGTAATAAGTTGAATGTTTCAAGCCTTCAATTCGAGGATTGACTGTATAGTCATTTTCTGGTAAAGCTTCACACGTACCCCTTTGTTCTATAACAGCAAACGATGGTGAATTAGCCACTTCCCAGGTTAGTGGTATACTCTTCTTTTTCTTATCAGGTGTAATTCTAGTCCAGATCGTTACACTATTTTGGTCAGGATCTCCAGAAGCTACTCCATGATAAAACGGCTTTAATGCAGGTAAAAATGAAGTAGTAGTCCCCGGGTGAATAACCGAATATTTAGTAGATTTTTGTGAAGGGCTGCACATGAGTAAAAATACGCAAAGCGCAATTATCAAATATTTCATGATATTAATTTATTAAATAAATTAATTTAAATAAACAGAATTGTATATTCTTCAGTATTAACATAAAAATAAATTGCATTTTTATGTTAATGCGAATCGATTGATTAATTTGAATTCGAGAATAATTTGCCCAACTCTTTGAATATTTAAATAATTAAAAAAACAGTTATGATTAGAAGAATCGCAGGTGTTATAATAGGTAGTTGCCTTATGTTTATGTTGTACTGCCAGGACAAAAGTATAGGTGATGTCATTGAAGTTTGGGGACAAGAGCCCAAGGTAGTTTCTACTTCAGAAGATTCGCCTCCCTCTGATGCGTTAATACTTTTTGATGGGTCCAATTGGGATGCTTGGGAACAAAAAGAAAATGGAAAACCGGTGGAGTGGAATCTTATAGACGGATCGGGTGTAGTTCTCCCTGGGAGTGGATATATCCAGACTAAACAATCTTTTGGGAGTTGTCAACTGCACATCGAATGGCGCGCCCCACTTGATACCGCTGGGCTTACTAGTCAAGGAAGAGGCAATAGTGGTGTATTTTTGCAATCCAATTATGAAGTACAAATTTTAGACTCTTATCGAAATAAAACCTACAACAATGGTCAGGCTGCCAGTATTTACAAACAGCATATTCCCTTGGTCAATGCTACTGGGCCGCCAGGTGAGTGGCAAAAATATGATATCATCTTCACAGCACCCACATTTAATGATGATGAGACCTTAAAGAATCCAGCTTATTTTACAGTTTTTCACAATGGAGTATTGGTCCAGAATCATGTTGATGTAAAAGGCGTTACAGTTAATTCAGGGAAACCGTACTATAAAAAACATGGTCCCCGGCCGCTTTCCTTGCAGGATCATGGTAACAAGATGGCCTTCAAGAATATATGGATAAGGGAGTTGTAGAATCAAATGAATGGATGATTCTAGTCTGATGGCTATAGGACAATCTAATTATTATTTCCAAACGGGATAAAATAAAAGAAGCTGATCCGGCACAGATCAGCTTCACAATTACATCCCAAATCCTGCTTTGCAAGTTTCATCATAGAGAGATGAGAGGTAATCTTAAGAGGTTCAGAGTATTTGTAATGCTAATGTTCACTTTTGATCTAGCAATACTTAGTGAATAGAACAATTCTTGTGCCAAATTAACTAGTATATATTATAGTTCTGCTCATATTTCCAATCGATTACCTATATCATGCAGGTTTTCAATGCATTATCAATGCTGATAATTATGTATTATTAGTTTACATTTTATGTAGTTATACAGTTGTTCAGATAAAAAACTGGTAATCCGTGAAAAAAGCAGGAATATATCTTCTCAATTTAATAATCAGTAAAAACGAAAATTCAGCGTGGTGTGAGAATCACTTTATCTCACTCAATCTTTCTACAATTTGATCCAAAACTGTGCGGTTTGAAAATTGTGCGCAGTGCCCCTGAGTGGGTGAAAAAATTACTTCCGCATCCGATTTTGGATTGGTAGTAGATTGAAGAAATTGATCGAATGCTCTGGTCGCTATATTCAAATAAAAATGATCCATATCTCCCATCCAAATATGAATTTTACCCTGCAGTTTTGGACCTAAGGTTTTCCAGTGCTCTTCAGTATAAATCTTAAAATCGTATTTTTTCCAATATTCCGCAACCGATGAATCTATATTTCCAGTGACAGGATCAATCAGAAATTGTGGTAATCCATTTACTCCTTTGGGGCTATATAATGCATTATGTGCACTGAACTGACCCCCAGAATTTACGTAAGTATTGGATGTACCTAATACGTTTTCATATTGAAGAAAATCCCTTAGTTTGATCATAGGTTCTCCATCCGTCATTCTAGCGACAGGGCGTTCATAACCAAATTCATTTGTATAGGCATTCTTATCACGATAAATATTTATGAGCTGATAATTTTCAAACTCAACGGCATCCGGGCTATAAGAAAATACACCGTTGAATGATTCGGGATAATAAAGCTGAAGGCCTAAAGACACCCATCCTCCGGTAGAGCATCCATCAACAAATCGAGTAAGCGGTGAATCGGTTCCTCGATACGCATCTTCGATATGTGGAATCAATTCATTGATTAGCGAAAAGCCGTATGGTCCGCTATTGTCCGAATCCATCTGGTATGAATCCCCAAAAGGACCTTCTCCATCCAAAAATACATTAATGATTTGAGGCGCTTCATCTGAGGTCCACCACTCCATAAATTCAGTATTATTCGCGATGCGATTGATGCGGGTATATCTTCCTCCATACCCGGCAACATTATAACGTATCGGATATACTCTTTCTCCTTGTTCACCATATTTGCCTGGTAGCAAAATGGATGCTTTAACAAACATAGGCTTTCCCCACCAGGCCGATAGCGTATCACTCTTTAATATTACTTCCTTAACCAGTGGATGATCTACAAGCTTACGAGCAGGAATTTTTTCTTTTAAAACAACGTCCATTGATTTGGACCCATACAATTCAATCTTTTGTTTTTGACTATGCAAATTTCCGGGCGCATCGATTCTGGATTCTTCGGTGTCTTGATCCCACGCCACCTGAAAATAATAAGTGTCCTGTGGTATTTCATCCAAAGACCAACTTGCGGTACTAATCCAATCTTCGCTATTTGTTACCTGCAGCGAAGATTGTCCATCCCAATCAGCGATATTTTTGGCAAAAATATAATTACCTGGACTAGGCCAGGTCAGAGTACGTGGCTCTACACTTGGATTCTTATTTAGAAAAACAAATAGTCTCCCTGATGAATTAAAATCCGCCAGCAAAGCTGGATCAACCGAAATACTTAAATCAAGCCCAATATTTTGGCCAGACAAACAACCCAATATAAATAATGAAATAATCATTGAAGGAAATCTATGTATCATGTTTACTTTTTAAATTATGACCGGTACAGGTTATATAGGAACGACCAAATGAGCTTTTAATAATCGTAGGATCGATCGAGGGAAATTTCAGGAATCAATAATTTTCTTTTTCATTTTTTCAAATTCTTCGTCCGAAATTATACCCTCTTTTTTAAGATTAGCCAGTTCGACTAATTTCTTAATAGAATCACTTGAATCATTGGATTCGGTGGTGGCAGAAGCAGTTTCTTTCTCTTTTTGTTTTTGCTGGTATTCCCTGGCCATTTCCTTTCCTTTTTCAAACTTTTCGTTGTAGAATTTTTTAAGTCTGGAAACATCAAAATCCAGAAAAGTACCACCCGTCTCAAAATGTTTCTTAAACACTTCACCGAGTGCATAAGAAGAAGCACCGGATAAGACTGCCATCGTAATACCACCCAAAACTGTACCTACACCAGGAATAAATTTAACTGCCCGAGCTCCAAGTCTGGCCAATCCGCTTCCTGTCAAAGAGGTAATTAGTGCTTTACCTTGAGTCTCTTTAAAGTCCACTTCATAAACTTTACATAATTGTCTGATCATATCCAACTGAATAGCTGAAACGGCAAAAAAATCAGCAATAGGAACAGGAATAAATCCAGCGCCCATGGACCAGATCATGTGATTATAGATTATACTGTCAGCGTGATTAGCTCGGTGATTTGGCTCATTATTACTCATATCGTATATTTTTAATCAAAAGAATAACTTTGTTTACGTCAAATAAATAGATAATTTAATTTAAAAATACAGCATTTGTTCTAAAGAGAGATCAATTATCGACTGGAGAACAAATTCTTATGATCAATGCACTATTTTATCCTCCACTTTAAGATTTGATCCGGCGGAATGGCCTGTGTATTCTGGCGCATATAAACACTGTATTGTTGCCACACCCATGCTATAATCTCCAGACTGAGCTACATATGAATCGTATTCAATGGTGTAACTTCCTGCCGGCAATCGATCGAAATAAAAATCTTGACCTAGGTCGGAAGGAGACTGATAATAACCTAAACCTCCTTTGTAATTATATCGACTTAGCGATTCGGTTGGTTCTAGTCCTGCGCCTCTCAAATCCCTCAGATGGACAAACTCATACATGCGATCGGAATTTATGTTTAGTACTACACGGACCCGATCTCCAATCTGTAGTGCGTGTTTTTCTAAAGCGACCACGGCTCCATCATTAGCTGTGTAATATATTTTTTTGTCGACCTGAAGGGAGGTGCCGCTAAACGACTTTACTTGATCGGAATTTTGAAAAAATTGAAAATAGACACTTCCCCAAATGGTATGGTCATTGGGGTTCTGAATTTTAACCTTTCCAAAATCTTGCTCCATTTGGTTTGGTGCAAAACGTTGTTTCCAATACCCCGTACCGGCTTCTCCAGGCTCAAGAGGAGAAATATATTTCTTGCCAAGGAACACGCTTACCTGTTTGGTGGTAGGTTTCAAAACAGCAGCTGAATCAAGCAACGCATAAACTGCGCTGGCAATGGACGTATTTACCTTCCATTGTTGTGTTTGTTTATTTCGCAACAACCAGGTTTTGCAAGACTCTATTAACGAAGCACTTACACCTGATTGTTTATAAAGTTCAATAATGTCAGCTTGAATTTCTAATGGTCGCTCACTCCACAAATAACCAACTTGTGTCGGCCAATAGGTGCCTAGGATCGAATCGGTTCTGGCTACTTCTTTTAAGGATTTTATAATATCATCCCGAATCGTCCAATCATGATTATGGTGAGCCAATGAAGCAATCTTTATTTGACTTTGTAGTTGGTGTTCAACCCAATGATTATAGGCGATCTTTTGATAATGGTTAAATACTGGCACAAGCTCAGGTTTAATAGGCAGACTTATTGACCAATGAAGCCGGACCAATAAGTATTTCAAGATAAGTGCAGATACCCTTTCCTGCTCAATTTTGCTTGTTTTAGTTCTTTTAAAGATTGCCAGCACTTCCTGGTCTACAAATTTGATCGCATCAAGGAGTGCCGGTTGATTTACATTTGAAATTCCGGTTTGGCCCACTATACCCTTTCCCTCCAATTTCCTGAATTGATCTAATACGTAAAGGGTTATATAAAGATTGCTTCTCGATCCACTGCACCAACTAAAACCTCCATCACTATTTTGAAAATTCATGAGTTGTTGAAGGGCACTTTTTAAGGCCATCTGGATCACATTCGAGTTTTCCAGCGAGAGCAACCGTTTCATCTGAATCGATTCAGCATTTGCTTCGGCTACCCAGGGAGTTTCCTGGAGCAGAATTGTTTTAAATTCCTCATTTTTAAAAAGAGGACTCTCCAAAGATCCGGACATCGCCCAGTCAGCAATCACCCGGGCGATGGAAGGGTGTGTCTCATAAATCTTTTTTACAATACTCGTGGCAAAATATCGATTGATGGAGGATATGGCGTTGGGATGCTGATCATCCAGTAATAATGGTAATGCTTTCACTACGATCCACAAAGGATTTTCGGTTACCTCTACACTAAAATTATGGGGAGCAATCCCGGCAACATTAAATTTGTCCGAGTAAGCCTGAAAATTAATTTCTTCTACCTGAAGACTTCTCACCGTAATCGGCATGGTCTCGGTGAGAAACACTCGGTTAGTTAATACGGGGATTAATCCTTCTTCTCCATCCGAATGGGTTGCGGTATTTGCAACCACTCGATACCCTATCGGGTTTTTGTATTCTTTAGGTATGGATATTACCCATTGAACACTTCCTGATTTGTTTGCAGCCAGTTGAAGCACTTGAGTTGGTTGAATGCCCATTTTACCCGATACAATTTCCTCTGTTAATGGATCAAATAATTCAAGGCTAACTTCCACATTTTGCAGCTGATCACCAGCATTAATTACTTTGACAGGAAGTGAAATCAGATCATCTTCCCGAATAATTCTTGGGAAATTTGGAAAGACCATGATTTCTTTTTTGGTGATTACCTCTTCTTCATGATAACCATAGGCCATCTTTTTATCATGGATAAACAGTTTCCATCGCCAAGTCGTAAGTGCCTCGTTCATTTTAAAATCCAAACTCACTTCTCCCCTATTATCCAGTTCTTTTCCAGGAATAAAAAAAACGGTTTCCTGAAGATTCTTTCTGATCTGTGGAGTAGGTCTTTCTCCTTTTGGTTGGCTAAGTATATCTTCTTCAGATTGTTTAACCAGCATCTGATCTTGTTGGACATCTTCAGCCATCTCTGATGAAAGGACACTTACCTCGGCTGATTTAGCATTTCTCATCATGGGTTCAGGCCTCCCATAGCTACTCTTTGATTTAAGCCAAAACCATCCTCTAAATATCGGACTCCCAGTGTCTGGATATTTGCCCAGAAGAGCAGAATTAGATACTTTAAAACCACTAGCCTGGAAATAGGTTCGGTCATAATAAGATGGATACCAATCCGTCCTCCATTGATGGGGAACAAAATAATCTAATGCTGCATCGTAGAGTGTGGAAGTAAGCAAACCTGCGGCCGGTTTGCCATTATGATCCAACACTTGTACTTTCCAGGTTTCTTCCTGTCCTGGTTCAAGTAATGTTCTGAACGAAAGAAGTTTGATATTTAATTTTTTATTACTCCAGGGGATTTCTATGCGCTGGCTGCTTGTGTAAAAACGATTGTGGTATATCTGTTGACTTTTTATAATCAGTCCTCCTCGATCAGCTTCGTTGATCTTCAATGACTTTTGACCAGCACCACTCCAGTCAACCTTGCTTGCTTGTCTGCTTGAAATCTCCACTAAAGAACTTGCATCATGCTGAAGATCTAAAAAGTAATTTATGGTCTCAGTCGGTTCTCCTTCTTTGGGTGTTACTATTTCGAGTTGTGAAATTGGAAGATCATTACCAGCTCCAATAATTTTAAAATAGAAGGCCTTTTCTATTCCATTCCCGTTAACTGTAAGCCTATAGGCGCCAAAGTCCAATTCACTTGGTAGGTCTAAAGATATTTGATCGTTGAGTTCCACGGACTTCGAATCTTTAATAGCGATAACCGTTTCCCATTCGGTGATGTCATTTTCATTTTTGTAAGGATCGTAAGGAAAAGCATTTCTAAATGATAATTCATCCAGAATCCATTGATCAGGAGCCTGCCATAGCCGGCTTCTTAAATGAGCATGCTGGGTATTGAGCTGATCAAGTGACCATTGAACGCTTCCTGTCAAAGGCCCTCCTTGCGTCGTTCTGTACTTAATGGTTAGTGGAGAGAGGTCCCCTATTAGCATAGTGTTTGAACCTATAATATCCAAATACCGTCCCTGATTATCAAATCGAAACAATTGAGCGATGGAGCGCGTTTCTCCATTCTTATCGGTGACTTCCACCAAAATATTATAAGCTTGATAGTTGCGATTTGAGCTAATTGATGGATCAGCCTTAGGAATAAAATTAAAATTAAACGCTCCATTTTGATCTGTATTACCTGTACCTTGTTTAACCAGTTTTGGTGTATTCTGGAAGAACCGCTGGAAATGACCATAGTAAGGAAGATATACCGGTTGTTGAGTTATGGTATATCTCAGGCTTGCTCCATCAATGACAGTATTGACCAAAGAAATCGCCTTGCCCTGGATGGATACCAATTCATCTAAAACATAGGGCTGATCCAAGCTATCCAAGCGCACTTCAAACTTAGGACGTTTGTATTCTTCCACCGTGATAGCCATGGTACTATTTCCTAAACTCGATCTTAATGAATACCGTCCTTTGAGCAAGCCTTGGGGAATGGAAAACTGTCCATGAACACTTCCGTATTCATTGGTTCTAAGGTCAAGACTAATTAAGCTTTCTCCATTGGGATCGATCAACTCTACAGTAACGGGTTGATTAATTAGATATTGGGGCAGGCTGTTGAAATCTTGTTGGATACCAATACCTTTGAAATACACAATTTGACCTGGTCTGTAAATGCTTCGGTCAGTAAACAGTTGTGTAAAGGGTTGTGGTTGATAGCGCCTATTGGCAGTACGTTGATAGACGCCTTCATTTAAGAACAATGAATCAGATTGATCGATTAATTTGATTCTAAAAAAACGATGGTCATTCCCTTCAAGGGTATATTTACCATCTGAATCGGTGAATCCTTCTTTTGCCTTGATCCAACGACTTCGTCTGGACCGGGTATTATAATCTGAAACGAAAAGCTGAACCAAAACCTGGTTTCGCGGGTTTCCAGTCATTCTATCCACTACATAGACAGTACTGCCATCACTCCCTTGCCGGGTCATAGTCGCCAAATTGGATACATGAAAAATTACATACTGTGCATTTGAATCATTGGATTGACTTACCAGTAAATAAGTGCCTACATTCAGGGGTTCAATTTTTATCTCCACCCGGTGTTGAATAAAATCTTGCTGATCTTCTATAGCTTGAGTCCAGGAAGTTAGTATTTCTTTTGAATCCAACCATTTTTCCCTTTCGATTACCTCTAATGACTCCCAAACAGCCCACATTTCATGATCAATACTATATATTCGGTTTTTTAATGCTGTAATATTTTTATGGGAAACACTCGCTCTTAATGGAAGTCCTGGGGTGTTTACTTCCTCCACTTGGATCTGATGAACCGGTTGTGTAATTCGGTTTAATAGAATTTCACAATTGCGCCTTGCCATGCCTTTGCTTTTACTTATGGCCTCTTCGCAAATTTGTTTTGCTTGAGCAATGTATTTAATCTGAATTGTTTTATCAGAACCATTCTCAAAACTCATAAAATAATTGGCTGCATAATAGGCAACTTCAGCAAAAAGGTCAGCAGATCTATACTTTTCGATAATTTCTGTTAATGATGTTTCAAATCGCTCTTTCCTATCGGGTAGCGCAGATTTTGACCAAGCGTACTCAAGCCGGTTCAGGTTTGTTTTCAACCCAAGCAGCTCATTTTCATGTTGATCGCAGTGTTTTAATAGTGCCTGAAACAGCTTCAAAGCCTCATAATATGTTCCTTCACCTGGAATCACCCATTTCAAAAAAGATTCCTGATCCATCAAAGCCTCTTTTTCGGATACGGTTTGATTAACTTTTTGAAAAGCGATTTGATGATCTTTAATATAGTATTGAAGGGTGCGATCGAGCAGGAAATAGTAAACGGAGGGGTCATAATCTTTTGCGTTATCGTCCCAGGTTACCAGTTTCTTATAGTTAACCATGCGTTCAAATGGTTCGGCCAAGTTTAAGGACAATTCATATAAAGTATCTGCATATTCCAACAGGTCCCGGGCTGACCAATCTTCCATTTCCTCCGGTCTAAAATCGGGATCATAGGACCGGTCTTTTATCCTCCAAGCGTTT
>JAHEJC010000386.1 GCA_024639065.1 Lewinellaceae bacterium
ATTACCAACAGTAATCCAAATTTTTGTTCCAAAAAGGTTCACTTTCTTCTCGGTGCATGATAATTTGATACGCAAGTAATTTCCAAGGTGATTTTCAATAGAATTATTTTTATAGATGGAAGCTGGATCGTTGATATTATTAATTATCAAATCAAGGTCTCCATCATTATCCAGATCAGCATAAGCAGATCCATTTGAAAAAGTTTTTTCATCGATCCCCCATTCTTCCACTTGTTTACTGAAGGTCAAGTCCCCATTATTTCGGAAAACATAATTTGATAGTTTTTCTGAAGGAACCAGCTCCAGTGCTTTTTCAATATCGACAATATCCCAAATGCCTAAACTATCGGGATTTGGATTTTTTTTCAAATACTCATACAAAGATTTTTCTAAGTAGTCTGGAAATTTTTTTGAGGCATCTTTGTTTCGGATATCGCGCATCAGGCCATTGGTGATAAAAATATCTTTCCATCCATCATTATCGAGATCGGCCAATAAAACAGACCAACTCCAGTCCGTCGATGCTACATTCGACAATTGTGCAATATCACTTAAATTTCCCTCCCCGTTGTTTAGGTGAAGCATGTTAAACATGTATTGGTGATGGCCACCGGTATTGACTACATGCCAAAAAGCTTCCGGATCCATGCCACTCATATTAGCTTTGAGTCTATAATTATCTTCCGCGACCATATCAAGCACCATAATATCCAATAATCCATCATTATTAATATCACCGGCATCAACCCCCATGCTACTAAAAGAAATATGATTGGCTAAGTCATGAATCTTTTCGGTAAATGTACCATCTCCGTTATTGATAAAAATCCAATCTTCCACCCAAAAGTCATTTGAAACAAATAGGTCTACCCAGCCATCATTATTTATGTCACTGGCACTGACACTGTTAGGAAATCCTGTTTTAAATAAACCGGCCTCTACCGTCACATCTTTAAAATGATCACCCTCATTGGAAAATAATTTTATACTGTATTCCGGTAGTAATAATTCCGTGTTATAAAACTTTGAATAATCACCAGGATTGGGAGGTTGGTTGCAAAGAAATAGATCCAAATCGCCATCTTTATCATAATCCAAAAAACAGCCATGTCGAGTTCTCTGATTGTCATCTATGCCAAAGTCTGCCGATCTTTCGCTAAAAGTAAGATCCCCATTGTTCAGGTATAACTTATTTTTCCTAAGTTCTGGATCATCGTCATACAACTCTCTGGTAACATATATATCCAATAACTGATCACCATTAACATCACCAACCAAAACTCCAGAAGACCAGCCACCATCATCTAATATACCTGCTTGATCCGAAATATCCTTGAAAGACATATTTCCTTGATTGAGGTATAATTTATCAGCGGATTGATTGCCTGCAAAAAATAAATCTTCTAAACCATCATTATTAATATCAATGACGCCTACCCCAGCTCCTCCATAGAAGTTAGAATAAATCATAATATTGTCTTTCTTATTATCCTTTATTTCATTGGAAAAATGGATTCCTGTATGACGGGGTGATAGTTTTTCCAATACGGGTTTGTTCGTTTTGGGAACCATCCCAAAGTATGATAAACTTACAGCCAATAAAAATGGAATAAAATAACCAGCTCTAAACATTATTAATATTTGCAAGGCTTAAATTATTAATTATTTTTAAGTAATGCACAAAATGTACAACAACTCTTTAACCAGAAACGATCCATTCTAAAAACTGTTTTTCCGATTTACCAGTAAATAAAAATGAATCGATCTAATCAAAAAAAAACGTAACTTCCATCATGTCTGACGGTATACAGATTGAGGAAAGTTGGAAGGAAGTCCTTCAGAATGAATTTGATAAAGCTTATTTTAAAGAAATCAAATCATTCTTAACCAAAGAAAAAAATGTGGGTAAAACAATTTATCCGCCTGGTCCTTTAATTTTTAATGCATTTAATCTTACTCATTTTGATGCCGTTAAAGTGGTCATTTTGGGACAAGATCCTTATCATGGACCAGGTCAGGCAATGGGACTTTCTTTTTCAGTCCCCCCCGGAATACCCATACCGGCTTCATTAAGAAATATTTATAAAGAACTCAAAGAGGACGTTGGAATTGAAATGCCAAAACATGGAGATTTAACCAAATGGGCCCAGCAAGGCGTATTTTTATTGAATGCTATGCTTACGGTGGAACATAAAAATCCCGGCTCTCATAAAAAGATTGGATGGCAAACATTTACGGATTCCGTCATCCAAAAATTATCCGACTTAAAAGATGGGCTTATTTTCTTGTTATGGGGTCGTTTTGCTCGAAGCAAGGTCGATCTCATTGATGAAATGAAACACTACGTATTGGAGTCAGCGCATCCTTCTCCGTTGGCAGGCGATGCATTCATGGGAAATCATCATTTCTCAAAAACTAACGAGTTATTGCTACGTCAGGGGTTGCCCGTTATTGACTGGCAGGTGTAAAAAGACTGATAGAACTGGAGACAAAGAGCGCTAAGGATGGAGAGATCAATAGATGCGAGAGCTGAGAAATCAGCAGTGTGAAATGAGGGCGAAGGTGGACTCTAAGTCAAAAGTTAATAAACTAGGTCAAGCATGGATCCCACAGAAGACTTAGTGAAGAGTACAAAAAGCCAGCGTACTAAGAATATGAAATAGGCCTAGCTAAGGGATCCGAAATTTCCAAAAATTACCTTGTTAGTATACGTCTAGCTATAAGTGGTTGGATAAATATTTCTATTTCAGAGGAACAAAGCATCTACCAAAAGCGTATTGATGAACTGTATTTAGGGAATATACGTCTTCAACCCAACTACTTAACTTCTCAACCAATCGATAACTGAAGTAGACCAATCAATCATTGGGTTTGTTTATATCGATTGGATTTGATAAATTTAATAAACCAGACATTAAGTACTTGACCAAAAAATCCATCTTTTGAAGCAGTTAATGATAACCGGATGTATTATGGGTGCACTGGGGGTAGTCCTGGGAGCTTTCGGAGCGCATGCCCTACGAGATGCATTAGGAGAGCGAGGGATGGTTACCTGGAAAACGGCACAAAACTATCATTTAATACACTCCATCATGATTGTACTAGCTTGTGTAGTGTATGATAAATATCCGGTACAGGCGATACGTTGGAGCTCAATTTTTTTCTTAATTGGAATATTGTTGTTCTCAGGTTCGTTGTACTTTTTATCGATCTACCCTGAATGGAATTGGTTGGGGCCGATCACACCTTTAGGCGGACTATGTTTTATTTTGGCATGGCTATCCTTAGCTTTTGGAATATTTTCCAATAAAATCCAACAAGAGTAGTCATCGGTAGGTGTTTTGCAAAAAATATTTTTATATTTATAATACGTTATTATTTAATTCTAAAATCGTAACCATATGAAACTGAAAGGAATTCTACTTTTCTTAAGCTTGGCATTAGTTTCAATGACAGCTTGGGGAATACCCTTAACGGAAAAAACTTCTGCCATTGATAATGGAGAAGACAAAGTGGAGATTAGTGCAACCAGCTCTAAAGCAATGACCAAAGCTGAGGTAAAAGCAATGAAAAAAGCGGATCGTCAGCAAAAAAAACTAGAGCGCAAACAAGAAATGTTTAAAAAAGTGATAGCTAAAAAAATGGATAAATATGGAGCTATCGACTTTTCCGATCCTGTGAAAAAATGGATGTGGTTCTGGATCCTGGGATGGGCAGCAGGCTTATTACTTTGGATTATTGGCGCGGCTGCTTTTACTGGTGGCGTTTTCAGTGGCGGTGTAGGAGCTGGAGGAGTACTGATCGGACTTTTAGGTTCATTATGTTGGCTATTTGGTTCTGTGTGTTTAGTCGTTTGGCTGATTAAAATGGCCGCCTAATAAAATAAATCTATTAAAAAACAAAAGAGGAAATCTTAAAGTGAGGTTTCCTCTTTTTCTATTGTGGAGAACCATCCTCGATCTTTCAATTTGAAGTTTCTTCAATAATCTCGAATTAGTTGTCTATTACAATGTAAATTTCATCTGCTAATCCTGACCATGGCATTAGCCAAAAAACGATCATCCATTCTCCTGAGTTAAAAAGTTTAAAAGTGGAAGTTTATCAGATCAATCGAATAAAAAACCTATTTATGAAAGTGACTTGGTATCTCGGCTAAACCATCAGTTCTGTGTACGCTCCTGATCATTTCCACTAGATGATGGAATTGAGTCAAAACAATCCTGATCGAAAATTAATGATAAATTTAAATTGTCATTACTCTTATTATTCTTAGTTGCCTAAGAATTTCCGAACACCGATAAGAAATGTTGAATTATTCTTGAAATTGAATACACACATGAATCAACATGAATACGTGTATCTTAATATATTAATGTAAGATGTTCGCCTTGAAAAGCGCCATGTTTATTTCCATCCTTTTACGCTGATGTCGCATGACTAAGCTGGCGTTCCCATTAGCCTGATTTAATATTAACTATTAACTAAGATAAGGAAACAAGAAAATCTCCGCCTAATTGACTGATTCATCAGGTGTGCTGGAATGTTCATATTATTCTCTTGATTGATGCCTTTTCTTTTGCGCGTTGTACAAACTTTTTACTATTTTGTATATCTCAATTCTATTCAATTATGGCGTTGAAAGCACAGGTATTTGTATTGATAATTGCATTTAACTTTATTGCCTTTGAAGTCCGGTCGCAACCATCAGTTACTGCAAAAGATGTAACCATTCGTCGAACGGAATATGGCGTTCCTCACCTATTATCCTCTACCCTTCGAGGCGTTGCATTTGGATTAGCGTATTGTGAGATGGAAGATTATGGAGAACGAGTAGTTAAACCATTGGTAGAAGCTCAGGGAAAGATGGGGTTAATACAGGGATTGGATGCTGTCGAAGGAGATATGATCAATAAACAAATTCATGAAGTAGTTACTGAAAAATATAATCTGCTGAGTTTTGAAACCAGGGCCATGTTGAATGGATTTGCTGAAGGCGTAACGTATTATTTAATGGAAAATCCGGATGTGTTTCCGGAATATTCCAATTTTAAATTTAACGGAATTGACGTAGCCGTTGTTTCTACATTTGTAACCCAACCATTAAGAGGCAAAAGAATTCTGGATAAAATGAAGATCAGAAAAGCCTTACTTGATTCACTTAATGCTGATAATGAATCGGGTTCCAACACCTGGGCTTTTGGACCGGAAAAGACGGAAAGTGGACATGCTATATTAATGAGAAATCCACACTTGTCCTGGCAAGCTGGTTATTATGAGGCCCATCTTACGGTACCAGGAATTTTAAACTTTTATGGTGATTTTCGCATTGGGGGGCTCTTTGGTATTGTGGGAGGATTCAATGATCGATTGGGATGGTCTACCACCAATAACAATCCGGATATCGATGAATTTTATGCTATTCCTGTCGACCCGGATAAGCCTGATCATTACCTGTTGGATGGAAAATCCATTCCTCTAAAACGTAAAATGGTTGAAGTTGAATTTAAGAATGGAAAAGGGACTGGTATTGAGAAAAAAGAGTTTTTGACCACTTCACATGGACCAGTGGTGGCACGAGAAGATGGAATGATCTACTTACTTAAACGAGCCGGGCATTTAGAAGTGCGACGTGCCGAACAATTTACCCAAATGATGCTCGCTCAAAATCTAGCCGATTGGAAGACCGCTATGCGATTACAAGCGATCACCCAGTCCAATTATACTTATGCCGATGCGGATAAAAACATCTTCTATGTTTGGAATGGGACTATCCCTATTTTATCCCAGGCCTCGGGCGGTGATTCATTGGCAATTCAGGTAAATAGCGAGCAACAGATATGGAGTGCTTTTATACCCTTTGACGAACTACCCCAATTATATAACCCTAAGGGAGGTTACCTGCATAATGAAAATGATCCATTTCATTTTACGAATCTAAATGAGATTTTGCTGCCCAAGGACTATCCTACCTATTTTGCAAAACCCAGACTAAGACAACGCAGTCAACATAGTTTAGGCCTCATACACAATTCAGACAAATACAGCTTAGAAGAAGTAGTGGAGTTAAAGCACAGTATGCGGATGGAGATTGCCTATCAATTAAAGGATGATTTACTATTAGC
>JAHEJC010000387.1 GCA_024639065.1 Lewinellaceae bacterium
AAAATATGCTTATGAATGTTACGGTCAATTATAGTGCTTTAGTATTACTCTCCCTTTATCTCTTGAGTGCCTGTACTGATGAGTCTCAGCAAGTGATTGAAAAACCTGACCAATCTAGCACCGAATCAGCTTTTTTATCTGGTGAAAAACCGGCACCTATTAAAGCAAAGTATATTGACTCAGACAGCATTAAACCACCAGTTATCGTACCTCTGAGAGGTCAGCCGAGAAAGGTAAATGCTCATTCGAATGTACATCCAGCCGGATCAGCAGAGGTGGTACAGATACCAGAAGATTTGAAGGTCATCACATTTGGAAAAGATGGTGTCCCCTTGCCCAGAACCCTTCCAGCTAAAGGCATAGTTGTTCCGGCTAAACATCCTAAACCTGTGCCAGCTGGTGACTTTCGCATCAAAGATGCGGCAACCTATGATATAAGTTTTTTATCCGACGAACAGGGTCTGCAGTCTACCTTCATAACAGCAATGTTGGAAGACAGTCGGGGTCACTTATGGTTTGGTACAGCGTCATCCGTGATCCGCTTTGATGGCGAAAACTTCTATAGATACACTACAAAAGAAGGTTTATTAAGAATTCGTAATGGTGTGAAGTCCATACTGGAAGATGTAAATGGCAATATATGGTTTGGTGGATGGGGAGGAGTCTGCTATTATAATGGACAAAATTTCGTGCATTTTCCAAATGAAGAAGAATACGGTAGGGGTAAGTTAAAGAATGCTGGGGCAGTCATGCAAGACAGCAAAGGTAGCATTTGGTTTTATTCACGGGACTTATATCAGTATGATGGACAAAATTTCAAAATTTATGAAATCTATGAGACACATATAGACGATGAAGAAAACAAAAGCACCTGGTTTGATAACCATGATATTCATGAAATAATGGAGGACAGTAGAGGTCATTTATGGTTGGCTACCCTTGGCAGCGGTGTTTTGCGGTTCGATGGTCAACATCTCATACAACTTACTGAAGAAGATGGTTTGGTTCACAATAGTATTAGCAATATTTTGGAGGATAGTGAAGGTAATATCTGGTTTGGAAGTGGAGGTAGTGGGATTAGAGGAGCTGGTGTAAGTCGTTATACTCCCAATTTGTCAACTCCAAATAAAGTGAGTGGAACTATAACTAACTTAAGCAAAGAAAATGGCTTAATTGGCAACAATATCTATGAGATTTTGGAGGACGCTGTTGGTAGCATCTGGATCTCCACTTTCGATGGCGGGCTGTCCAAATTTGATGGTAAAGATTTCATACATTTTACCGAAGAAGAAGGCATGAGTTCTAACAGTATGCTGAGCTTGATGAAAGACAGCCAGGATAATATCTGGGTAGGTACAAATGGAGGTGGTGTCAGCAAATTTAAACCCAATAGTTTTAGACATTTTTCTGAAAAACAAGGAATTGGAAAATTTGGAGTTAGCTCCCTAGTGGAAGACCGAAATAGCAATATATGGATGGGCAAACCTAATGGAGGAATTATTAAATATGACGGTGAGTTTTTTACAAATTATACAAAAGAAAACGGTCTATTAAGAAATAATGCTAGGTTCCTGACAGCGGATAAAAAAGGAAATATTTGGATAGTATACATGGACAAAAACTTGTCTATGTTCGATGGTGAAACGTTTACTCACTATACGGTGGAACAGGGCTTGAGTAATAACCCTTTAATGGATATTCATGAGGACAGTGAAGGTATGATTTGGATAGCAGTTGGATGGGATCGTGTAGTCCGCTTGAATCCTACATCTGGACAAATCACCCATTTTCTAGGGAGCGAAAACGAATTAATCGGTAGTAGTATTTTTGAAGACAAGCAACAAAACCTTTGGTTTGGCGGGCATGATTATTTGGCAAAATTTAATCGAAATAATGATCAACTTGATTTTGTTTGTCAAGTTGATACAACTGAATTGGGATGGGTAGACATAATGATAGAAGATAATAAAGGAAATGTTTGGTTTGGCATACCTGGAAGAACTCTAGCGCAAGTAGTAAAAGAAGGGGAAGAGGTAAAGAATGAATTCCCAAAGATGTATTGGGGGAGAGAACTTCCAAGAGTAGGTTTCAGTTCGACTACATTTGACAAGGACGGTAACCTCTGGATTGGGAGTGGTGGTACCGGGATTTCTGTGTTTATGGATGGTATGGAAAATGTTGGGCAACCCGATTTCAAGTGGCTAAAATTTGGTAAAGGCGATGGTTTGAAAAGTGAAAATTTTAGGTTTAGGAGTTCTTTGTTGGACAGCAAGAACCGACTGTGGTTGGGTAATGGTGCCAATGTCACCATGCTTGATCTCAACAATTTCCGACTTCCCACTGCACCCCCACAAAATCTTGGGCTCTCGCACATAGATATGCAGCAGCAATACATTGACTACGGAAGACTTTCGGATACAACCTATCAAAGTACTTTTGCCTTTGGAAAGGAGTTGAATAAATCTTATGATTCAGTTGTCGCGTTCAAAAACTATCCTTCCAACTTAAGTCTACCCTATAAGCTCAAACACTTAACCTTCCATTTTACCGCAGATGATTGGGCTTCACCACAGCAAATCCGATACAGCTTCTTGATAGATGGGATTGACCAGGGTTGGAGCCCACCCAGTACCGAAGCCAAAGCAGATTATCGCAATTTAACCTATGGCACTTTTACGTTTAAAGTGAAAGCAATGGGTCAGGCTCAAGTGTGGAGTGAACCCTTTACCTACACATTTACCATTCGCCCCCCATGGTGGCATACCTGGTGGGCGTATGGCTTATATGTCCTATTGGCAGTCGTATCTGTTGGTGGATATGTATTGCGTCTCCGACAAAAAATAAAAGAAAAACAAGCCCAGCTCCAAAGGGAGCAATATCTAAACCGAGAGTTGCGCGAGTTGAATATTGCTACAAGTCGCTTTGTGCCGAAGGATTTTGTACAAATTCTGGATAAAACAAATCTCAAAGAATTACAACTGGGTGATCAAACAGAAGCGACGATGACCATATTGTTTGCTGATATCCGCGACTATACCAGATTATCTGAGCGTATGACCCCTGAAGAAAATTTCAAATTCATTAACGCTTACCTGGGCCGCATGGGACCCATTATCCAGGAACATGGCGGGTTCATCTGTCAGTATTTAGGAGATGGAATCATGGCTTTATTCAAAGATAACCATGACCAGGCCGTAAAGGCGGCAATAGAAATGCAGCGAAACCTGGAACAATATAATCGCCAGCGGTTTGCCCACAATAAACAGCCCGTAAAAGTTGGCATCGGATTAAACACAGGTCAACTGATGCTAGGGGTCATTGGTGACGCTCAGCGATATGATACCAGCGTCATTTCTGATGCAGTAAACACGGCTTCCAGAATGGAAGGACTAACTAAAATATTTGGCTGCCAGGTGATCGTAAGTGAAAAAACATTAATGGAATTAAAATTATCCAACGACCCCAATGATCCAGATACGCTTGGCGGTGATTACCGGTTTTTGGGGAAGGTTAAAGTAAAAGGCAAAGAACGGGTATTGAAAATCTATGATTTTTATGATGGACAGACGAAAGATATCCGGAGACTAAAATCTGAAACAAAGGCCCATTTTGAGAAAGCATTGCAATTTTATTATGATCGGGAATTTGGAAAAGCAGCCGACCTTTTCAAAGTCATATTGGAGAATTATCCAGGAGATATTGCTACGAAATATTACATGGATAAATCGGTAAAATATATTATTGATGGTGTCGAGGAAACCTGGAACGGGGTGGAAGAGATGGTGAGTAAATAAAACCAATAAAATGGTATTTCAAAGAATTTTTGCAGCTTTTATGGTTATATCCTTCCTACAAGTATCTGGTCAGACGCAGGACAGTTTAATAAACCGGGTCAATAACACCAACATACCTCAATCTCTACAACTTTCACATATCGAAATACAAGAGCAATACATTGATTTTAGAAGATTGCGAGACCCTCTCTATCGGCAGCAGTTTGAATTCGGAAAAGCCTTAAGTCAGTCTTTTGATTCCGTAGCATCTCATTTTAATTATCCACTAAATTTGCATTTACCTTATAACTTAAACGACCTCAGTTTTTATTTTTCAGCAATCGATTGGAAAGCACCTCATAAAATAGAATACAGCTATTTGTTAGAGGGTTTTGAGTCTGAATGGAGCCCACCCGGCAATCATTCCCAAATAGCATATTGGAACCTGCCCGCTGGAAATTATACTTTAAAAATAAAGGCCATAGGGGAAACTCAAATCTGGAGTGCACCTTATTCTTATACTTTCCGGATTCTGGCCCCCTGGTGGTGGAGCTATTGGGCTTATACGTTATATGTCCTGGTATTAGTAATTACAGGTATCGCTATCTTCCGTTATCGACAGGAAAGATTAAAACAAAAAGCAGAAATAAGACGTTTGCTGGAAGCCTATCAAACCACAGATTTACCAAAAACTTTGCATAAGAAAGATGTGCCCAAAGAAAACAGCTTTCTTATCCTGGTGCAGACGACCCTGGAAACGCATTTAAGTGATGAAAATTTTGGCATTGCCGAACTTTGTGAATTGCTAAACATCAGCAGAGCCCAGTTACACCGAAAATTGAAAAAGTTGACCGGACTGTCTACCTCCCATTATATACGCTCACTTCGCTTGGAAATAGCTAAAGAGCTATTGGAAACACCGGATTTAAATGTATCAGAAGTAGCTTTCAAGGTCGGGTTCAGCAGCGCCACCTATTTTTCGAAGGTATTTAAAGCTCAATTTGGATATTCACCCAGAGAGATGAGATAAGAGTGCAGAATCACAAATATTAAGAATGTAATTAAGGTTAAATCGGCACCTTGTAAAATGGTTCCAATAATTTCGGTGATCATATTTGTTTTATACCATCACCAGAAAAACTTAATTTCTAACAGGAATCAATAAGATTGAGAGATTCACGAATGAATGTATATTTGGTAGAAATTCAGAGAGGCACAGGAACAATTAGAAATTATTAATAAACAAATTACCTCCTAATGAATGGAGATAGCAAGGTCTTGGTAGTAGCTGTAACTACGTTATTTTCTTCATTATTCTATTCGTGTAATTTGGAGACAAAAGACATAAATCAAACAGCTTCAAATTTGAGGATCATAACCCACAATGTCTGGTATGGATTCACCAAAGTACCAACAAGAAAAGAGACCTGGATTGCTTGGATGAATAAACAGCAACCCGATATAGTTGCACTTCAGGAGCTTAATGAATATACTCACCAAAAATTAGCCACGGATGCCAAACGGTACGGCCATACATTCAGTGCACTACTAAAAGAAGATGGTTTTCCAACGGGTATAACTTCAAGATATCCTATGGATGATATACAAAGAATCACCGCAGGTTTCCATCATGGGTTGATGCGGGTAAGGATACAAGCGATCTATTTTTACGTAATTCATTTACACCCTTCCAACTGGGAAATGAGGAAGTCTGAAATCAATCAGCTCTTACAGGATATTAAAGCACTTCCACCTGATTCGAAAGTTATCCTGGCCGGCGACTTTAACACATTTTCACCACTTGATTCCGTTTACTATGCGCATGGCAGGCTAGAACCTTTTTTTAGTAAACGTGATTTACAATACCAGGAAAATAACCTCCACAATGGCCAGCTGGATTATACCGTAATCCAGGAAGTAATGGACGTTGGATTCATTGACCTTGAAGCCAATTTGCGTAGCGCTGATTATAATTTTTCAGGTAGCTTTCCCACCTTGATAGAAAAAGAAGGTGAACACGGTGATCAACGGCGACTGGATTATATTTTTGCTTCCAAAAATCTGGGAAATAAAGTCACAACAGCTAAAATTATTAACACGGACACGGCGCTTATCCTATCTGATCATTTACCTGTGGTGGTAGATTTGGATTTCGATAAGTGACAGGATAAATTAATTCCTGGGAAGAATTTCCCTACCAGAAAATCTTAAATTGGAATTTGAATGTATATACAGAAATAATGAATATAAAATATCTGAGATGGTTTTTTTACGGTGTGTTAACACTAACCATCTTTTCATTTTGGGCTGGATTTGCTTTGCT
>JAHEJC010000388.1:0-4725 GCA_024639065.1 Lewinellaceae bacterium
AACTCAGCAGCTTAATCAAAATGGAAAGTCTATAGATCAAGTAGATATCATTGCGCGTACCGGATGGACCACTAGGAACCTACTTGATGCCATCGAACGAGAAAATCCCGAAGCTTACCATTTGGTTTCCTTGCTGATTGGTGTAAACAATCAATACCGGGGTTTACCCTTCAATCAGTTTGAAACTGAATTTGATTCGCTTCTAAATATAGCTATTCGCATAGTTGGAAGCAAAGACTTTGTGTTTGTATTGTCCATACCGGACTATGGAGTCACGCCTTTTGGATCTAGCAATCGAGAAAAAATCGGAAAAGAGCTGGATGCGTATAATGCCTATATCAAACAGCGATGCACGATCGAATCCATACCCTTTGTGGATATAACAGGCATATCTAGAGAACTAGGCAGTTCAGGGCAAGCATTGGCCTCAGACCAATTACACCCCAGTGGTTTTCAATATAATAAGTGGGTGGAGAAAACATTGCCGGTTGTTCTCGAATTACTGGGTTCTTAAAAATGAAGTTTAAAAAGTAAAAGAGGTTAAAGGTTAAAAAGGTCGATCGATATATTTACCTAAAAAGAGTTTAGGGGTTGATAAGGTTTAGGAGTTTAGGCTATTTCGGCCTGTCACACCCGATCCCAAAGCCTCTCTCACATCTGACAGCGCAGCGGTCTCTCAGCCCGTCCGGAGCAAGGGCGGAGGCGGGTGTTCTCGTAGCGAAGCGGTTTCTCCCTGTCCGTCCGAAGCTTTCAAGTGTAGGCGGATCAGCGCAGCGGTCTCAGTTTCAATAAACCTCCTTAACCGAAAATCGAGGATCTTCTACATAATCCATCCGCTCACAGAATTGAACCTCTAATGAAATAAAACCAAACTCCTCTGTGACTTTTCCAACTAAACGATAAATACCTTTTCCTCTGAATGAATATTTACGGACTACCGGAGGAAAATGAACGGTGTCAATCCAATGACCTGCCTGGTCCAAAAAAGTACCAAACTGCATTCGATCCTGATTTACTGTGGTGGTGCTTTTTACGGTGACCAAATAACCAAATAGTTCAAACGTTTGATTGATATGTTTGGATAGGTCACTGGCCAGGTTTTTATTTTTAGGTTGCTGTGCTAACAGTAAGAACGGATTACAGAGTGGGAAGCCGATCAACTCAATTTGATCAAAGGCAGTTTCTAGTTGTGTAATGTTGAAGGAGGGAAGTGAAAAGGTACGGTGTTCTATCTGAAATAGTTTGGACTGAAAATGATCTTTGGCGATGTGGTTTAATTTATAGTAGGCTTGCCATAACAATGATCTTCGATCTTTACCTGTAAACCGGAAGGCATCGATGCGAACTAATAAATCTAGTTGCTCAATACCAATTGCCACCCGATCGATGAAATCGTCAAAGGACCGGAAGGGTCCGTTCAATTTTCTATCTTGCACAATTCGGTTAGCCACCAACGTTTCGAGTCCGTGTAGATGCTGAAACCCTAGATAAATGTTTTTGCCTTGAATGGTCGTATCGTAATAGCTTTGGTTAATACAAGGAGGGTGGATGATGGCCCCATGCATGCGTGCTTCATGCACATAAGTTTCTACACGATAAAACCCGCCTCCATTATTTAATACCGCCACCATGTACTCCAGGGGAAAATAGGTCTTCAAGTACAAGCTTTGATAACTTTCAATAGCATATGATGCAGAGTGTCCTTTGGCAAAAGCATAACCTGCAAAACTTTCGATTTGCCTCCAGATTTCTGAGGTGAGTTGATCTGAATAACCTTTCTCTTTGCAATTGGTAGCAAATTTTTCTTTTATTTTTTGAAATTCTTCCCGGGAACGATACTTTCCACTCATTCCTCTTCGGAGGACATCCGCTTCTCCCAGGGTGAGCCCCGCAAAATGATGCGCTACTTTGATGACGTCCTCTTGATAGACCATTACGCCATAAGTGTCTTCCATCAGGTCCCACATCACCGGATGAGCTTGTTTTCGTCTTTCCGGATTTTTATGTCTTAAAATGTATTCACGCATCATACCACTTTTAGCTACTCCAGGTCGAATGATCGAACTCGCAGCTACTAACCCGAGATAGGTATCCACTTCCAATTTTTTTAATAACATGCGCATGGCTGGGGACTCTACATAAAAGCATCCAATGCATTGAGCTCGGCTTATTTGGTGGTTGATTTTTGGATCGTGTAACAATGGTTTTACTTGATGGATATCCTGTAAGTGTGCTTTGGGCTGGTTGTGTTTAATGATAGTAAGGGAGTCTTTAATTTTTCCTAAGCCACGTTGAGCAAGAATATCATATTTGTACAGACCTACATCTTCAGCAATGACCATATCGAATTGGGTGGTAGGAAATCCTTTGGGAGGCATGTCGGTAGCGGTGAAATAATGCATATGTTTTTCGGAGACAATAATTCCGGCGGAGTGGACACTAATGTAGTTGGGCATGCCCTGTAAACGTTTCGCATAGACGATCACTAATTGAGATAATTGGTCTAAATTTTTGAAAACGTATTGGCCATCGCTGAGTTTGTCGATTTCGAGTTTGGGAAGCCCAAATACTTTACCCAACTCCCTAACCGAGGCACTATGCTTGAACGTATTGTAAGTACCCAGTAGAGAAGCCTGTCCTTCTTTTCCCCATCGATCAAATATATACTGGGTCACATCTTCGCGGTCTCTCCAGGAAAAGTCAATATCAAAATCTGGAGGTGTGGATCGGTATAAATTCATGAAACGCTCAAAATAGAGATCCAGTTCGATTGGATCTACATCCGTAATGCCTAATAGATAGGCCACGATACTATTAGCTCCACTTCCTCGGCCCACATGAAAATAGCCTTTACTCTTTGCATATTTTATGATGTCCCAATTGATTAGAAAAAAGGGGACATAATCCATTTTGATAATAACATCCAGTTCTTTTTTTAATCTGGTTTTGATGGTATCATTGATATGATCATAGCGATAAGGAAGCGCTTGTTCTGCAAGTTGTTTGATCATCAAAACATCTTGCTCGGCTGAACCACTATAGTTTTTCTTGTTTTGGTGTTTACGATTAGGTGAAAAATCAAAGAAGATCTCGCAATTGTCCAGGAGTTGCTCAGTTTGGTAAATGATTTCCGGATAGGAAGTATACGCTGATTGCATGGATTCAGTAGTTAAAAAAAGGTCTTCCGGATGAGCTTCTTCCGTTTTGGGCAGTTTACTCAACAATTGATTATTGGCTACCGCTCTTAACAAACGGTGTACATTAAAATCTTGCTTACTGGTGAAAGTTAATGGATTGCTGGCGACAAAATGTTTACTCCAGGCTGTAAGTTTGGAAAACCGAAGTTTTTTTAAGTCCCGGACGCATATCCCTATGTATTCATTAGGCCGGAAAGATTGTTTGTCCATCAATAGTACTTGTTCATAGGGGTAGATAAACACGACTTCTTCGAGATCAGGTGCCTGGTTGGGAAAGGGCTTGCTGTGGTTAGTATGCGCAGTTAAAAATTGATTGATATGAAAAAAACCTATATTGTTTTTAGCGATGGCTACGTAAAGGGGTTGAACCCCATTTCTAAAATCTACACCAATAAGGGGTTTAATGTCATATTTGGGTGCTAGCCGAATGAAATTTAAACAGCCCGATGTATTGTTGATATCAGTCAAAGCTACGGTATGCGCGCCGCAATGCTTAGCTATTTTCAACACGGCCTCTTCAGAATGAATACCATATCTCAGGCTAAAATAGGAATGACAATTGATAAACATTTTAAGCGGTTCTATGAGCTAATACAATAGGTGGCTCACCATTAAATGGATTGATCACTCCTCCGATGGTCTTAGCTCCAAACGTGGAAGCCCTCATCACACTCCGACTTCCAAAACGATTCCGAATACGATCCATGGCCTGATATAAACCTACCGTTTTTCGGGTATCTTCAAACAAGTCGATTTGGGATCCGCCCGGAACTAGATCACTAAAACGAACCCCGACTAAGCGTATCAATAGTCGACGACTATATAATTGATTAAATAACGCTTCAACATGTTTGATCAAAATATGGTCAGCGGCTGTATAGGGAATTTTGGATTGCTTGGTGTAGGTATTAAAATCAGAGTAGCGGATCTTTACCGTGATGCAAGAAGTCAATTTCCCTCCATTGCGCAATTGGAAAGCCAGGTTCTCAGCCATGGCTTTGATTGAGGTCTTAAGTTTGGTGAGGTCGGTAGTGTCCCGGCCGTAGGTACGCTCACTGGAGATGGATTTGCGTTCATGGAATTGGGTGAGCTGGTTATTATCAATGCCATTTGCTTTCATCCAGATCACCCGGCCATTTTTACCAAAGACCGATTCCATCATATCCACTGGCATTTCCTGAATTTTACGGATACGTTTGATGCCCAAATTGCAGAACGTTTGAAACGTCTTATCACCTACCATAGGGATCTTTTTCACCGATAAAGGAGCGAGAAAGGGTTTTTCATACCCTTCGTCAATTTTAAGTTGATTGTTGGGTTTAGCTTCCCCAGTGGCTACTTTGGATACGGTCTTGTTAATGGAGAGTCCGAAGGATATAGGCAGTCCGGTTTCGTAAATTATTTTATTGCGTAGTTCAGAGGCAAATTTATAACAGCCAAAAAATTTATCCATGCCGGACAAGTCTGTATAAAATTCATCGATGCTGGCTTTTTCTAAAATGGGTACTTGTTCTTTAATGATTTCTGT
>JAHEJC010000388.1:4825-6091 GCA_024639065.1 Lewinellaceae bacterium
ATACGATTTAAATCTATACGGGAAGAATTGGGATTTACTCAAGCTGCTTTTGGTTCCCAATTGGGACTTTCTGGTTCTGTTGCAGATTTGGAAAGAGGCCGCACTAAAATAGCCGGATATGTAGTCACGGCTTTACTTGAACTCTACCAGATTAATCCCTTGTGGTTATTTGGCAAGAGTGAACAGCAATATTTACGGGTAGCGAATCGTGAAGTAGCACCACGCGTTGTTACTCTCGATAGTGCTGGTAACGAAAATATAATGCTGATTAATCAGACTGCTTCGGCCGGCTATGCGGACAATATGCAAGACCCGGAATATATTGATTCCTTGCCGGTGTTCACGTTTCCGATTGCTGAATATCGCAATGCTACCTTCCGCTGCTTCCAGATCCAAGGGGATAGTATGGAACCAGGGGTTCGATCCGGAGATTGGATCATCGCTCAAGCCGTCGAAAACTTGAATGATGTCAAGAATGGAGATGCCTATATCATAGTTGATGACTCCAGTGTGCGCTTCAAGAAGCTCCGTAACGATATTCAACCAGGCCTGTTATCTTTGATTTCCATCAATCCAGACTATCCGGTTGATAGTATACCTTTTGATCAAGTCCGTGAACTTTGGCACTTCCACAGTAAATTGAGTTTTGAATTGAACGCTGACCCGATCCATCAAAAACTGGATAGAATCCAGCAAGAGTTGGAGGAGATGAAGGAGCGGTTGGCCACCCGTCCGTAGCCTTGGCGGAAGCATTGTTTGCCCTTTTGTAACTTTAACAGAGCTAATCTCAATATTCATTCAGATATGAACATATGATTTCTTTGAGCCTTTGAGATTATTAAAATTCATAATTGATTATTGTATGCAATCAAGAATAGATACACCTTTTTGATTGTCTAATCACGATGCTTAAGATTATAAGATATATAGGATGAAAACAGATCTTTATAAAAATATATACAGAACTCCTTCATCAAGATTAAAAAATTGGGATTACCGCAACGACGGAGCATACTATATTACTATTTGCACCAAAAAAAGAATCCACTATTTTGGAGCTGTGGAAAATGGAATAATGCAATTATCAGAAATTGGAAAATTGGCACATCAATTCTGGGCTGAAATTCCACAACATTTCCCATTTATTGAATTAGATGCCTTTATTATAATGCCAAACCACACCCATGGAATATTAATTATAAATAATATCGAGAAGAAATTGGAAAATGATATAGATCCAGAAATAGAGAATAGGGAAATGGATAA
>JAHEJC010000067.1 GCA_024639065.1 Lewinellaceae bacterium
TGATTATTTATAATTTCGAGAATGAAGCGGATCAATTTGTTGAACCAGGTTTTAGGTTGGATCAAAGCCACGATGATATCGGTCTGGTTGCTGGCGCCCAGCAGAGTGAAGATTTAAAATTGCCTCAAGGAACAGCTTTTATGTGGAAACAAGATTACGTGCTTGATCTGAATACCCACATTATAAACTATACTACGGATCCTTTGAAAGCGGAAGGATATATTAATATCTATACGCAGCCGACCGGCACAGCATCACAGGAAATGCAAGCGCTTCCAGTACCAAATCAAGAAATATATATTCCCAATGATGGAGAGGAAGTTACCGCTGAGCAAAAACTGCAGTTGCCTTTTGGTAATATTTGGATTTGGGGCATGCTTGGACACACCCATCAATATGGAACAGGCTATAAAGTGTGGACTCTGGACAATTCAGGTAATAAAGATAAACTGATTTACAATGCTTCCTGTGCAGATGGGTTGCCTGAATGTGCTTCTCCATTTTTTGATTATCAACACATCCCCACTCGATTTTTCGATCCATTATTAAATGTCAATTTAGTAAATGGATTAATTCATGAAGCCAAATGGATAAATAATGGTCCTAGAGATGTAACCTGGGGCCCAACTTCAGAAGATGAAATGATGATTTTGGGTGTTTTCTTTACCCTGGATACGGCAGGAGTTTCTACGCAAACTGCCAAGGTTGATCCGGAGCGACCCCTAGCGATTTACCCAAATCCATTTTTAAATCTAACCAAAGTTTTTTTACCCGATCGTTCCCAATCTGGAGTCTTTCGAGTTTTTGATTCCACAGGAAAACAGCTATATTTACAAGCTTGTCCTCCTGATCAGGTATCTATTGAATGGTCTGCGACTCATGTTTCAAAAGGATTATACATCTACCAGTTTCAACTGGCAAATGGGCAGTTGTATGCAGGCAAACTCATTAAAAATTAGCGCTGTCAGCGCTTCACAACCTTTAGTGTGGACAGCACTTCATGGAAAGAAACATTATACCATCTTCCAACGAGTAAACTAACTTGTACTAATAATATTGATAAGGAATAATCCAGCGCTGTCAGCGCTTCTGCAGTCAGCACTCAGCCTTCCTGTGCTGCCAAGTAAGCAGCTCCTAATATACCTGCATGTTCATTGTGGACAGCGCTTACTACCCGGATCACCCCTTGAGGTAACCAGGAATCCTGATCTAATAATTTTTGAATAGGTGGAATGATCTGGTCTTTACTATTCATAACCCCGCCACCAATAATAACTAGTTCCGGGTCGAATGCATGTACTAAGTTCAAGACACCTACAGACCATACTTTTAAACACTGGTCCCGAATTTCTATGGCCACCTGATCTCCCTGGGAAGCCAGCTCAAAGATGGATTTGAAGTTTAATGTGGTGACTTCAGCAAGTAGGCTATTTTTGATATTTGGATGATTTCTAAATTTTGATGGCAAGACCCATCCAGATGCCTCTGACTCTACACAACCTCGAAGTCCGCAGTTACAGATATCTCCCTCGTAATTTATAATCATATGTCCGCCCACATTTCCTCCCAGAGAATGCGCACCTTTTAATATCTTGCCACCGATCAGTGCGGCACTGCCTACTCCTGTACCTAGTGTGATCATGACCAGATCGTCTTGGCCCCTGCCGGCTCCGTACTGCCACTCACCAACTAAAGCCGCTCGAGCATCATTCTCCAAAGCCAGGGGAATGCCCCAATTGGCATTGGCCCATTCGACCAAATCGATTTCATCAGCATCGACAAATTTTACATAGCGAGTGACTATCTTTTTCTGTTTTGAGTCGACAATACTTGGAAAAGCTAAACCGATACCGCCCAACTCGCTTTTATCCATGGTTGCATCAATGAGTAATTGATTCACAGTATGCTTAATCTGATCAAGTCTGGGTACAAAGCTTTTACTGGACTGCGCAATAATTTTTGAGGATGCCATCAATTTCCCAGACTCGACAATTCCAATCTTAATCGTCGTTCCACCTAAATCAACACCAATAAATTTCATACTGCTAATTCTTTTGAAACGTTAAAGTAAAAATCAAATTTCCGGATTCTAAATAGTTGTATCAAAAAATACTAATTCTTAGCTCATTGCTTTATTAGTTCAGAACACTATACACTAAAAAAAATAGGTATTGAAATCCTCAACACCTATTTAAATAATATATTAAAAAGTATTTATCCCTTCATAATTTTCTTTACTGCCTGACCATTTTCGGCGTTTATTCTTACCAAATACAAGCCCGAAGGAAGGTTTGAAATATCAAAATTCGCTCTGGAAGAATTCACGATTACTTGTTTGAGTAATTGTCCGGATAAATTGGTCACGCTAATTACTGCTTTTCCTTTTAACCAGGGCATATCTACTTGTAATCCGCCTAAGGTAGGATTAGGGTAAACGGCGGTTACATCCGCATAGCTGATTTTCTGGACAGCAACCGATCCGGTATTTTCAAAATGAAAGGTCAATCCTGCAGAATTAGAAACTAAAAGATCCATATCGCCGTCGCCATCCAAATCTGCGAAATCAGGTGCCGTCGATCTTCCAAAATCCATCCCTTCGAAGGGGTTATCGGCGCCGGTCATTTCGGTCAAATTGCCTGCACCATCATTATTGAAAATTCTGATAAATCCATCCTGTGTTCCAATATAGGCATCCATATCACCATCTCCATCCACATCCGCGAAGGCTGGTTTGGTACTCCAGTTCGGTAACCTGGGCCCTACAAAACTTACTCCATCTAATGGTCCAGCGGCTGAGCTAAATACGCCATCATCATTTTGATAGTACTTAACTTCGCCTAATTTATTTCCTATGAAAGCATCCATATCACCATCTCCATCCCAATCAAGAAATGCAATATTTTCATTTTCATCCAAAACTAGATCAATACCCATAAAAGGGTTATTAGCTTCATCTGCTGTAAAAACACCCGCCTCATTAGCGAAGTACCCAATGTTATTTTGAAAAGTACCGATGAACGCATCCATGTCTCCATCTTGGTCAATATCGGCAAATGACGGGGCAGGAACCCATGTATCGAAAGGCCCATCAGGTAAAGCAGGAATCAGGCTAGTATCCAGGGGATGGGGATCTATTCGATTGAATACCCCGTCTGCATTTTCATAATGCAGCACGCTCCCTAGCAATTCACCTGAAAAAAGATCCATATCACCATCGGCATCAATATCCACTAAGCCATGATTAATATTGTCAAGATCTTGATCATAACCAATACCTAAGGTATTGAAAGGTATTTGCATAAGTGAATCTGGATCATTACGGTAATATTGCAATATTCCCTCGTCATTACCCACAATTAAGTCTAAGTCATTATCACCATCTACATCACCAAAAACGGGTGCCGAAAATAATTCTATTTTGATGTGACTAAATGGATTAGCTTCAATCGCTGCAGCCGTATAGACACCGCCCTCATTCACATAATAGTCTAAGATGCCATCTTTGTTCCCAACGATGAGGTCCATGTCTCCATCACCATCCCAATCGGCAAAAGTTGGAGCGGCTGCTTCAGTTACATTTACACTTTCAAATGGACTGCCACTACTTACTTCTGTAAATACACCTCCGTCATTATTATAATAAGATAAGAGTCCATCCTGTTTCCCGATTACTGCATCCATATCGCCATCGCCATCCACATCAACAAAAGTTGGGCTGGCATATGTAGAACCTCCTATGACAATTCCATCAAAAGGATTTTCCATACCATCCACTCGGACCATGGAACCGGCATCATTTCTAAAATAGATAAGCGTACCATTTTGAAGTCCAAGGAAAGCATCCATATCATCATCACCGTCCAGGTCCACAAAAGCAGGACTTACCGCAGACGTATCCATGGCAATAGCGGGTGTCTGCAGATCCATTGGAAAAGGACTTTCCGTTTGCCGTAATGCGCCCCCATCATTTTGATAATATCGAACACCGTTACTCAAAGAATCTAGCACATTTTCCATAGTACCTCCAACAAAGAGATCCAGATCCCCGTCACCATCCCAATCCAATAAAACAGGTTTTGCTCTTTTTTCTATGTTAATAATACCAACCGGATTGTCTGATTTAAGAGACAAGTTTTGAGAAGTCCCTATGGTGGGTGTAGCCATAACCAAACCTAGGGAAAATGCTGCTCCCGAAGTGGCTAGTTTGAGACCTCTGCTGAGCGACAGAAGCTGCTCATAAATCCTTTTTAACCGTTTGATTAAAAGTGATTTACGGCTGTAATTAGACGTGCCATTCTCAATCCGCCTTAATTTTCGCGTGTATCGTTTGTATCTGGTAAGCAGTCGATTGTATTCTCTGATATGACTTTTGTTAAGTAAGCTCTTCATCGTGATCGGTTTGTAATTTAATAATTGTCCATATGTATGAACAAATGGTTTGAAGTTAAAGATAATTTATTTATATATATATCATTTGATTTTGTAAAATATTTTACGGTAAAATACCAAGGAATTATCCTTATATGAGATTCAGTTTATACACCATTTTATGAAGTTTGCTTTAAAGGGAATTCACTATTACTTGACAAGAACTTTTTCTACCTTAAATGACCGGGTAAAAAATACATCCGTATGTGGGGCATGGCGGATTAAGAACCGGCTCATTACATAATTATCAGTCTTACTAGTTATCAAAAAATTTGGAATATTATCCTTGTGTTGGCGATTAATAGCTTCACGCATCAACAAATGAGCTAGCTTGAATTGCCGCTGACCAGCATCGATAAACAAGGAGGTAAATTCATTGGTCTCTGGTGAAATGAGATGTGAGATTACCCAACCTATTACTAATCCTTCTTGTACTAAAGCAAGACTTGCTGTTGGATAAATCGTGTCGGCTAATACAAAGGGGTCCAGGTAATCCAGGTACCAGTTGTCCTCCTGCTTTCTTTTTTTTATATAAGTTATTTGTTCTCCGGTTAACTGATCCCATGGGGTGAAGTGGATCTTATCAGGTAATTGGATTTTATTGGACATAAATAGCTTAAGGACTTTCTTGGTTTCTCCTTTTACCAATATTAAATCCTCATAAGGTTCATTCCAATTTTGATTGGTAAAAATTCGATTGAGCTGAGGAAGGTTTTTCCAATGCGATCGATAATAGGCGTTTATAGATTTTACCCCATCGTTTATTAAGGCAAGTTCTAAGGTTCGTAGTAATTGATTGCCCACTTTTTGATCTCTATGTTCCGGAAGCACGAAGTATGAATGGATCCTTGCGGAATTTCCTAAGTTATCTGTAGTGGACAGAATCAGTCCTATAGGTTTTTTGTCCAAGGTAGCAATTACTCCTTGAAATAATTTTTTGAAACGATCTTTCTTTTTTTCAAGATTAGGAAAGACTAAATGAGGTATATTTTTTAATACCCAGGGAAGTCCAATTTTGTTGCTATACTGATACTGGTAATCCATACGCAAAGCTATCTAGAGTGAACAAAGTATGCATAATTATTCGAAAATCATTTTAATGAATCGGGGTCGATAAATATGGGCATTTTCCTGTATGTCATTCCAAAAGTCGGGCGTGATCGTATTATAGCTGATTAAAAGTTCACCGGGTTTAGATAAGGCAGGGTGAGCCTTAGCATTATAGGGCCACAATCCATCAGCCATTTCAGGCGTGACATAAATCTCTTGAATGGCTCCAAAGGGACCATAGGGTGAGCTACCTATTCTAATTCCCACTTTGTCAGATATCCCCAGTACTTGAAAGGTCAACAAGTAACGTCCATCTTTTAATGGTGTTACACTGAGTTCATTAGATACCGCATTGGTTATAGGTGCAAGCTTACCTATATCTTTATTCCAGCTCGCTCCGTCCCAATAAAACCATTTGGAAAAATCTTCATAGTCGGCGGGTTTTACCCTGGCGGCTACCAGATTTTTATCCGATCCGATACAACCATATACGTATATATAACCATCAGGGAAAGGAGCCCCTCCCCAGGAGGTATTAACTAGAATTCCTGCCCCCAAATTACCTTCCCCTAGTGAGGGAGACTCGATATGTAAGGGTGTAGAAATTTGTCTTTGATTTTCAAATGGTGGCCGGCTATTTTTAGGAAGCACAATCATGGATACATCGGGCTCAATAAAGTCAAAAACATTTGGCCCGGTTATCTCAACATGATAAGCAAAAATATATAAATTGTTATTTAACGCTTTATTTACAAATCCATCACCTAGCCAAAAATGTTGTTTGCGTTTATCCGCTGTTTGTTGAGGAACAAAGAAGGTCTCAGGTTCTCCCTTTTGATTTTTTTTATAGTGGAATTCTATATTTCTTTTAGCCGGTTTGGTACCACGATAATACGCTACCGTGTTATTAACCATTTTGTTACCAGGGAGAGGTTTATCTCCTTCGACTTCACCAATATAAGTGTCACTAAAAATGATCAACGTTTCTTCTTTCCCATTATTAACATCATTACCATCCAACGAGATAGAGAATATCCCATCGGCTCCAAACCATCCTGACTTCCGATAAAAGAGATCAGTCCATTCAGGTGCCCTTTCTACTCGAAAATTTAAAGTAGTCAAATCATCCGGATTCAGTGTTGAGGTAGTGGTGATTGATGATTTAGAAGTGCTGCATCCTGTAATTAGGCAGCTTACTATTACTAAATAAAGTCCAATGAACGGATTAATTATTTTCTTCAGATCGAACATAAGCTTTAATCGTTGCGCATTCTTGATCAATTGATTCTCCATATGGACTAATCGTATATTCACCGATCCCAGCTGGGATAATGACCGTTTCCGCATAATGGATTACAAAAGGCTCAAATGCCGCAGTAGGGCTTTCAATAATCGCTTCCCTCCCCTGCACCAGATTAATCACATTTAAAGTGCCTTTCGTATCGTGTAGAACTTTGCTTTTAAACCAGTGTCGACGGGTTTCAATAAATTCACTTTGGTGCAATCCCGTCTGTTCTTCAGTCCATCCATCTCCTGAACGGATAGGTGTGATATTATTGATCAATTCATTAGTTGTATATGATTCGGTAGCCTCCCAGTTAATAACTTTTTCACCGTGCTCTATACTGATAGGTCTAGGCAAGCCATCTAAATCAACTCTTCCCCAATCCCAAAGCTTAAATGTGAATATGTATGGAGTAGCGCTTATCTCAAGCACCATACTATTTTTTCCTGAACAGTGAATAGTCCCTGCTGGAATAAGCACATGGTCATGTTTTTTTACAGACCATTTTTTTACATATTTATCTGCCTCAAACAAGTTGCTGCCGGTCTGGGCTTCTTTCAGATCAGCGATCATGGAGGCCGGGTCGATTCCGTCTTTCAATCCCAGATAGACATAAGCATCGTCCCCCGTGTCCAGCATGTAGTAACTTTCATCTTGAGTGTAATCCATACCAAAATGATCTTTGATGTATTGCTTAGTGGGGTGTACCTGAAGGCTGAGATTACCTCCATCCATAGTATCTAAGAAATCAAATCGAATGGGAAATTCTGCTCCGAATCGATTGAAAATCTCTTGTCCTAATAAATTTTCCGGGTGCCTAAACACCAAATTAATCGATGGTATCTCAAATAGGTCATCATTGAATTTTAGTAATAAGCTATTTTCCTCCGGGACACAATCAAAACACCAAGCAAAATTAATTTGCTGAGTATCCAGATTGCACACCTCTTTCATCCACTGACCACCCCATACACCCGGGTCAAAAAATGGGACTACCCGGAATGGTTGTTTTATGGCCTGTGCTAAGCCTTTGCTCAAAGCTGCGGATGTTATCATTTTCGGCAAATCCACCTTGGTTGTATCCAACACATAATCCCAGGCATTCATCAATGACTTTTTAGTACGGTCACATATACGCCAGTCAACAAAATAGGCGCGCTTATATTGCTTTGAAGTTTTTGCTTCTCTATTTTGAATCCCCAGGTTGCTGATTTCATTTCGTCTAAACCTTTGTTGAATTTCCCAACGAGGCATATCCGCATAAACGAGTATATCATAGTGATCCACGAGCAGGTAAGCGCCTGGACCATAGACGACAATAATTCCTTTTTTCTCAGCTTTAATTTTGGACTGATAGTGCTTTAATTTATTAGGATCAAATAAATCGTTCATTTCCAAATCGGAGAGGTATCCAAAAACCGGATGATCACCTAAGAAAGGGTTCACTTTTGACTCTATTTGCTCCTTGGACAAAAAACAATCGCTGGACAAGTAAAATGAGCTATGTGGGATATACTCTTTTAAATTTTTAATCAATTGATGATGATAGATCCCGTGATTCGTTTCAATGATCATTATACACTGATCTGGAAATTGAGATTCGATATGGTTAGATAATTGATCGCCTATAGCTGTCCAACCCTTCCAAAAATCTGCTGCTTGATCATTTACCTGGATTACAGGAAATTTATCATAATTACCAGGCTGGTTTATGTATTTTTTTGGAATTACATGTTTCATTTCAAATACTTCCTATTGGTCTTCATTGTTGAATTATATAATTGATATCCAATTTTATTAATAACCTGGATTTTGTACAAGCAATGAATTTTTTTCAATTTCCCTTTGGGGGATTGGAAACAAATAGTGCGTCGAACTTACATTGACTTCTGGTTTTGCCAGAGAGACTTTCTGCTCCAATTCACCGGTTCTCACCAGATCAAACCATCGGTAACCTTCATAGGCCAGTTCCCTTTGACGCTCTAATAAAATGGCTTCTTTTGACAAGGCATAATTCATGTTGGATAGATCCGGCAAAATGTTATGAACCACCGTTCCATCAAATCTTGCTCGAGCTCTTATTGCATTCATCAATTGGATTGCTTCGGCATTAGTGCTTTTCCTGACTTCATTGATAATTTCAACATGCAATAACATGATATCTGGCAACCTTAGTAAAGGAAGGTCATTGGCAGTTTCGCCGCCCAGGGGCTCTACGCCCTGATCCCAATATTTAGTGACTAATACTTGATCCTCAAACGTACTAAAGGTAGCACTCAGCCTCCTGTCCGTAGCATCATATGACGCCAGATGATCTGCTGTGGGTCGGGTGATTGCTTCACCTAATAATTCTTCCGGCAGTGCTTCTACGTTCATAGGGCCTCTATGAAATCTATTAAATGAAAGGGCAAAAATGATCTCGGAGTTAAGATTTTGGGAGACCTTAAAAACATCTGCATAGTCATTCAACAGCGCGTGGGAAGACAATACCATCCTGGAGGTTAGGTAGGCTTTGGGATAATCTTTCAAGAGGACATATGTTTTTACCAAATAAGCCAGTGCAGTGACTTTTACTGGCCTTCCCTCAGCAGACACTGGTAAGTCTTCGGCACTAGCGTTAAATTCCTGCGCTAAAAAAGATAGAATACTATCTTTCGGTAATCTTGCTTTTTCAAATGGCTGGTCATTGGTGGAATAAAAATCTAATTCAAGCGGGACATCACCAAAAAAACGAACCAGATCAAAATGAAACAAGGCTCTAAAAAATCGAGCTTCTGCTAATAAAGCGTTTTTTTTATTTTCTGTATTTGGAGCAGATGGGATATGTTTGATGGCAAAATTACAGGTCTGAATGCCAGCGTATAATTCGGACCATATGGATTCGACAATTTTATTGGTCGGACTGATCGAAAAATTTGAAAATTCTTGTAGATCAGGATCCGTCACATTAGCTACACCAATGTCCGAACATAAGGCCGGGATCAACCAATAATATTTTGCGTAAAAACTATTTGCTCCGAGATGACTATAAATAGCATCAACGGCAAATTGTGCATCGCTTTCTTCTAGAAAGAATTCATCGTAAGCGATTAAGGAGCGGTCGGCCTCATCGAGGAAACTAGTGCACGATGTACAGCAAATGATAAATCCTATGTAGATAAATGATCTCATGCAATTGATCTAAAATCTGATATTTATTCCTATAATAAACGATTTGGATTTTGGATAACCTCCAAAATCCACACTTTGTTCTAAAATGGACTGACCGAAGTGACTCACATCCGGATCTATTCCCGAATACTTTGTAAGAGTAAGCAGGTTATGACTACTTGCATAAATTCTCAGGTTATCCAATCCAAGCTTATTCATTAATTTGTCGGGAAAGGTCACCCCCAAGCTAATACTTTGTAATCTCAAAAAACTACCGTTTTCAACTTGGGCATCCGAGAAGACATTTTCTCTTGGTGTATAATCCAGTCGCGGATAGCTATTTGATGGATTGGAAGTTGTCCATCTATTCTCAAAAGCTGCTATCGTATTATTTGTCCTTCCATCAAGACTTTCTAAGGTAAATTTATTGAAGTTAGCCACCTCATTACCGAACATACCAAAAAGATGAATACTCAGGTCTACAGACTTATAACGCAGTGTATTAATTACTCCAATGCTCACATCTGGTAATGGACTTCCAATAATGGATTTATCGGATCTATTGATGATGCCATCCTGGTTAAGATCTTTGTATTTCCGCTCACCAGGTTGTAAATCCTGCCCGCTGAAACCGATAACATTTACTTCTCCAGTTTGGACGATTCCGTCTGATCTATAACCGTAATAACTGCCAATCGAAGACCCGGATTGAATGATGGTCCAATCCTCAATACCCAATAGTTTCCTGCCACCACTGATGGAAATATCATTTTCGATGGAAGTTATATTATTTTTCAAATAACCAAGATGTAACCAGGTATCCCATTTTAATGCGTTGGTTGTATTTTTTGAATGGATCGACAAATCCACTCCTGAGTTTTTGATTTCAGCCCCATTACTGATCGAAGTGGCAACTCCGGTATTACCAGGTAGCGGGAGGTAAAGCAGCGCATTTTTAGTGGATTTAAAATAGGCATCAAAAGATATGTCAAGTCTGTGATTCAGCAGGGAAATATCAGTACCTATATTCAATTGCCCAGTTTTTTCGATTTCTAAATTATTTACAGCTAATGAAAAGGGGCGAAACCCAGTTACCGATGATTCACCTAACGGTGACTCGACTTGATCAAGGATTCCTAATGTTGCAAATGGCGGAATTTCTTGATTACCGGTGATCCCATAACTAAGCCTCAATTGCCAATCCAAATTATCTTTTGAAAAGAATGATTCTTCAGATACTTTCCAGGATAAGCCCACAGCCGGGAAGAGGGAACTGGAGCCATTAAACCTGCTAGACCCATCCGAACGCGCTGATAAGGTGACAAAATATTTTTCTTTTAATGAATAGGACCAGTGAGCATAATAGGATCGCAATTGCCATTCATTATAAAAGGATAAAATCTTTTTGTCACTGCCAACACTTAAATCATAAAACCCTAATGCTTGATTTTCAAAACCATTCGAAATTCCATTTAACCTTTCCGATTGATATTTTTGAACGCCAACACCTATTAATGCTTTGAAGGCTTGCTCGTGCTGCCACTTCCGATGATATTCCAGGGTGAGATTACTTACCCAGTTATAATATTGTAACTGGCCTCCTCTACCCGTACCTCCAATAGTCAATTGAGGTTGAAGCACCCCATTAGTAAACGAGTATTCTTCATTGAATAAAGCATCAATGCCTGCAGATAATTGAAATTTGAGCGACTCTAGAAGATGGTAGTCGAAATGAAAATGATCCATAATCCGGGTATTGGAAATTTGACTGGTTGAAGCAAGCTCCAAGGCTTGTGGGCTTAACAATTTTATACTAGATTGAAGCTTGTTTGAAAGGCTGCCATCTGCATTAAGCTGATGATTCAATACTACCAATCGACCCTCTGCAGTGTAAACGGGGAGTAATGGGTTAAAATGGTGTATACCATTGATTAGGCCTACACTTGAACCGGTAGCAGCATCATCGGTAGAGACAAGATCACTATTTAAGTGAGAGACGTTAAGCATATTGTCAAAAGAAGCTTTGTCACCAAGTTTTGATTTTAGCCGAGCATTGATACTGAATCGATCATACCTTGAGCCAGACAGCAATCCTTGCCGATTCCCATAATTGGCAGAAATTCTAAAAGCTGATTCGGCGTTGCTTTTTGCGAAACTCAGATTATAATACTGAATGATTGGTGAGGTATTATATACCTGCTTCCTCCAATCGGTACCACTACCAAATGCCGAAGGATTATCATACTTGACCGGTCTTCCTGAATTAGCTAAAGCTTCATTAAAATAGCTAGCGAATTGAGTCCCATCGAGCACATCATAATGATTGATGTCCTCTTGAATACCTACATAACTATTAAATTCAATAGCGGATTCATCCAGGTTTGAATATTTCGTATGAATAGAAATGACGCCGTTAGAACCTCGGGCTCCATACATAGCTAACGAAGCAGGATCTTTGATTACCTCAATGGATTGGATATCTTGAGGATTCAGAAATTCCAGCGCATTTATATTTGGACCAAAACCAAAACCAATAGAAGAAGCTGTGTTATCATTATACAAAGGGAATCCATCTATTAGATACAAAGGTTGAGAACCCGCTGCTAGTGTATTGATACCCCTTATATAAATAGAAAGTTGACCCAATGGTTGACCATTGGTTTGTGTGGTCGTTAGCCCACTGGCACTACCTCGAATGGTCTGATCAAACGTTTCATGTTGATGGTTAACTAGTGTCGGATCGGCTATATTATTATGCGCGTATCTTTTATTCAGATTTATTGATCTCAAAATACTATTGGGTAACCAGGATTTTTCTTTTTGAATAGAGTCAGTAGGTAATTGACTGGAAGTCTCCTCTTGGCTATTGCTGCGCAACGCAACGCCCAGCAAGACGATTATTATTCCAATATGTAACGTTTTTATTTTCATTAATCAATTGCTGATTTCTATTTCAATAGCCTGGATTTTGTGATAGATTAGGATTAATATTTATTTCTCTTTGTGGTATCGGAAATAAAACGTGTTTGTTTTCATCGACCACTACCCCAGGCTTCGCTCCTTCAACTTTATCTTTCAATTGATTTTGTCTAACCAGATCATACCAGCGTTGTCCTTCCCATACAAATTCTCTTCTGCGTTCTAGCCATACCGCTTCTCTGAAAGCTTGTTGAGTGAGACCAGTAAGATCATTCAGAATAATCCTTTCCTCACCATTGGCAAATCGTGCCCTCCTTCTTACTTGATTTACAGCTTCATAAGCTTCTGCCGTGGGGCCGTTATTCAATTCATTTTCAGCTTCGGCAAACATGAGCAGTACATCAGCATATCTTAAATTGAAGAAATCACTTCCACTGCTGCTTGCAGAGGGTTCGGCTTCCTGATCCCAGTATTTAAATATATGTGGATCAAAAGTCAGGACCCGGCCATCTGCTTCAGTAAATGTTGTTTGGAAGGTGACTTCTTTCCGGCGATCTCCATCTTCGTAATCATTGTATACATCCAAGGTTGGGACTTCCCAGGCAAGTGAATTTCTATTCAATGCCAATGGCAAGGTTCTGACATTGAATTGACTGGTCTCCCAGATGGCATTGTTATTGAGTGTGAAGTTGACCGAGAATAATACTTCCTGATTATTTGTATTAGCAATCTTAAAGATATCAGCAAAATCAGGCATTAAACTATGTACACCAGCGCTGATTATCACATTTAATTTATCCCAGGCTTGGGCATAATCTTTTCGGGTAAGATATGCTTTGGCTAGATATCCAGCTGCTGAACCTTTAGTGGCCCTGCCTTTATCCGCGCCTTCATAACGATAGGGGAGATTGGATTCTGCAAATTCCAGGTCACTGGTAATTTGAGTATAAACATCTTCCAGAGAAGATCTTTCGATGGTTAATGAACTGAGATCCTCCGTAGGATCAGTCAATAAAATTACACCTCCAAACAAGCGAACCAATTCAAAGTACATCAGACCCCGGATAAATGAACATTCGCCTAAATACCTGTTTTTCAGACTTTCATCCATTTCAATATTTGGAATATGTTTTAAGGCGATGTTGGCTAAATTGATGGTTTTATAACAATCTTCCCAGATGTCTTTAATAAAGGTATTACTAGCGTCATAACTAAATTCAGCAAGTTGAACAGAGTTTGGATCCGGTAGTCCGGATTTTCCATTATCCGAAGCCAGTGCCTGCAATGCCCAAAACGTGCTGAAGTATACACCCCCAAAGTCTGAATTTGAAGTTCCAGATCCGAGATGATCATAAGCTGCATTGACGGCTAGTAATGCATCCGATGCGCTCTGATAAAAATTAGCTGAAGTAATTACAGAATTAGGCTTTTCTTCCAAGAATTTTGAACAGCTTAAGCAGCAAACGATTACACCCAAAAGGATACCGATTATTGGGGGCTTAATGGCTCTTACGTCTTTAATTATATGCTGGTATAAATTCATTTTTAAAAGCTCAGATTTAATCCAACTAACCATGATTTATTATTGGGATAACCGCCTAAATCTGCTCCCATATTTGTTGCATTTTGTCCAAAGTGACTTACTTCCGGATCGTAACCTGAATAATCCGTAAACGTAAATAAATTTTTACCTGTCGCATATATGCGACAACTACTCACTTTGTATTTTTTCAAAAAGGATGAAGGAAGGCGATAAGCTATTGTCAACGTTTTAACTCGTAGATAAGATCCATTTTCTACTTCGGCGTCCGAAATGAATCGGCGGGTAAACGCAGGATTTCGATCTACTTTAGGATATCGATTAGACGGGTTTTCAGGTGTCCATCGATTGGCAAAAAAGTCCAAAGTAACATTGGACAACCCATTCGTTCTTTCTACTAAAAATTTATTGAAGTTGACAATTTGATTACCATACACACCTTGCAGGAATACACTTAGCTCCAAACCTTTATAGCTAAAAGAATTGTTCCATCCGAAGTTGAAATCAGGTTGAGCTTCTCCTATGAAAGTACGATCATCAGCAGATATTATTCCATCATTATTGAGGTCCTTAAATTTTCTTTCACCCGGAGTTAACGCAGGTTGCCCTTGAAAACGAGGTATTCCTTCCCGGTCTTCACCAAGCTGAACAATGCCGTCGGTAACCAAACCATAAAACTTTCCTACTTCTTGGCCTTCTTGTAAAAGGGCCCAGCTCTCAATACCAAAAAGACCTGCACCACTATTTGGAATATTGTCTCTTTCGGCAAGACTAGTCACCGTATTTTTATTGAAGGCCAAGTTGAAAGATGAATTCCAGTTTATGGGGCCAATGGTAGGTCGGCCACTGATCGATAATTCAACACCTTCATTTTGTAAATCCCCAATATTGCTAAAGACATTGGCATACCCTGTATAAAAGGGGACATCTGTGGTGAGCAGCAGATCAAAGGTATTCTTGTTATAGTAGTCAGCGGTAATAGACAATTTTCCCTCGTTAAAGGAAGCATCAATCCCAAAATTCAATTGAGCGGTAGATTCCCATTTTAAATTGCTATTTGGAAAAAGGAATGGCTCAAATCCTATGGTCAATACATCATTAAAAGCCAAATCAACGGGTATCAAAATAGCTTGAGAAAGATAAGGGCCAATCGATTCATTGCCAATTACTCCATAACTCAATCTAAACTTAAGGAACTCGATAATATTGGTTTGGCTGATGAAAGTTTCTTCCGAAGCTACCCAAGCTAATGATGCAGAAGGGAATACCCCCCACTTATTATTAGCCCCAAATTTTGATGACCCATCAGCTCTTCCTGTAAATGTAATCAGGTACTTATTCTTGTACCCATAATTAACTCGGCCTAAACCAGAAAGAAAAGAGAAGTCTGCAAAACTGGTTCCCAATGAAACACCCCGGGCAATTTCATAATTATCATAACCAAATTGGTCATAGTTAAAATTTGTCGCAGTAATGTTCAAACTGTGCAGTCTGGTTTTTTGAGCAGAGACACCTACCACGCCAGTTATTGAGTGATCTCCAAATTCGTTTTTGTAATTAAGGGTATTTTCATTCAGTAAGGAAAGCGTTGTTCCGGATGCTGAAGTCGCAAAGGATTCTCCTCCTGATCGGGTAGATTTAGGGGTGAAATCATCAGAGCGACTAGATGTAAAATCACCGCCTACACTTACTTTTAAATTTAATCCTTCATATAAGTCGATAGTTGCCGTCAAGTTATCAATGATCCGGGTAATCTTTGCTTCACTCGGAGAGCCGACCGCTTTAAGTAACGGATTGGCAGCCGTGGACAATGTTTGCTCAGCAATTAAATTGCCCGCTGCATCTACTTGAGTGCCATCAATTAAATTGCCCTCATCATCAACGGCGTAGTTCTTTTGAATAAAGTTGCCGTCAACATCTCTTACTGGTACTAGTGGACTGTAAGATAAAGCTGCAGTGAAAGTGCCTCCATCAAATGCGGCGTTGTCATCCGTGGATATTTTAGCACTTCGGGTATGACTGACCATCAGGTTATTACTTATCTTAATACGATCATTTAATTGTCCATCCAGATTTGCTCTTAAGTTGTACCGGTCAAAATCAGAACCCACAATGATGCCGTCTTGGGTATAGTAACTTCCCGACAAAGCATATTGGAAATCGGTAGATCCACCTGAAAAAGAAAGTTCATAACTGGACAAAGGTGCTGTTCTTAATAAAACATCTTGCCAATCGGTTCCTTCTCCAAATTGGTTAGGATCTGAATAGACTCTTCCTCCACCACCATTAAAAGAAGCTTCGTTTACTAAATGAGCAAATTGACTGGCATTTAATAGTTTGTATCTTTTTCGGATTTGCTGAAATCCCTGAAAATAATTAAAATCCAGTTTTGATTGTCCCACCTGGCCTCTCTTAGTAGTAATAAGAACCACTCCATTTGCACCTCTGGCCCCATAAATAGCTGCAGCCGAGGCATCTTTCAGGACCTCAATACCAGCAATATCATTAGGACTTATGGTTGATAAAGGATTTATGTCTGGACCTTTTGCAGCCCCAGTACTGAGATCGCCTGACTGGGTCAAAATAGGTACTCCATCAATTACATATAATGGTTCATTACCTGCACTAATAGAGCTGGTACCCCGGATACGTATGGTGGTGCCGGCACCAGGTTGACCAGAATTTTGTTGGACAAAGACACCTGCTGCCCTTCCTTGTAAAGCCTGATCAGCAGACACTATTGGAACGGCTTGGATGTCTTCAGTTTTAATAGAAACTACTGAACCGGTCAAGTCCCTCTTTTTGGTCGTTCCATAGCCCACCACTACTACCTGGTCCAGTTCTGCTATTTCTGCAAGCATGACCAGATCGATGGTGGAACCGCTTACCGTTATTTCTTCTGTCTTATAACCAATGTAGGAGAATTGTAAGATAGCTCCGGATGATACCTCCAGCTGATAACTACCATCGATATCGGATGTAGTTCCTTTATCAGTGCCTTTAATCAGAATGCTGACACCGATTAAAGGTTCTTGAATATCACTGCCGGTTATAACACCAGAAACCGTAATCTCCTGTCCATTTAATAGGTATCCACTCATAATCAGGATCAAACCAATTAATCTTTTGAGCGTAGCAATATGTTTTTTCTTGTTTCGCATAATTAATTCAAATGATCCTGGAACATCCACATTAAAAGCATTTTTGGATCAATTGAAAATCATTATTTGTATTTAAGTCGACTACAATGGTTTGGCCATTTTCGTTCTGAAAATTTGCTGCTATACTATTTATATTACTTCCTGCTGGAATGTTGTAATAAGACCTGGGCCATAAAGTCAATCTCCAGGTATCCGGTCCTGTACGGATCATCTCGGTCTTATCGGAATATTCACAAACTTCGTTGATACCCAGATCATGTTCGGCGGTTGAACAAAAGAATACCTGGTCAGCGCCGATCAATGCGGTGGAGTCCTCTTGCGCATCAAAAATTATTGTTAAAATATCATCATAAGTGAAGGTAGCTGATTCTACTAATTTCCGAGGTGCCGGCCCACATAGATTTTCGGGATTTCCAGTTGCGCCAACAATTTCTATACATTTTGATGCAAATTTGAAAGTTGAGTTATTATCCGAATCTTTCAAATAGCCCCAAAGCGCATCTCCCAGAAAATATCCTAATTGTGTTTTCAGGTTAGTGGCTCCTACTTTGGTTTTTATAGTGATGGTACCGGTGACAGGATTATCTTCGCTTGTATTCTCTGGTGGAAGTAAATCTTTATCCGCTTTAAAAACTACCCACTCTACATCACCATAATTGTCACCAATTCCAACTCGTTCAGTGATCTGTTCCTTCCAAGGGCGTTTCATATCCGCATCCAATTCGTCAGCAGGCATTAAACTCATCGAGCTATTGCCAATCGAACTTTCGAATGAAGCAGTAGTATTTTCTACAGGCCTCCAGGACCGGGGAGCTAAAAAACCCAAAACCAAGGTGCTACCATCTTTTCCGGTAACCTCAGCATCCAGCGTTATGGTTATCGTTTCTCCTACTGTTGCTGTATCCGGTTGGTTTATAGTAATAATTTCAATACAACTAACCACAAAAATCAAAATGAGCAGCGCCAGGTAGACAAGTTTTTTTAATATGTTAATTGCTCGATCCACCTATTCCTGTTTGATAAAATGATAGATGTAAATATTATCTGCACAACCCAGGGAAAAGTGCAGCGTAAATCGATCATCATTAGAAATGGGAGGTGCATCGAAATTTGCCATTTTTTGATTTTGTCCGGAATTAAAATAAATGGCAGTGGGATACGCATGGTCATCATATTCCCAATTTCCATTTGCAGTCGTGATGAATGGAGTTGGTGGACCTTCTAATTCAAAATTTGAGGGGCTATTATTTTCCATCGATAGTTTTAGTTTCATCCCGCTAAAGTCCAGCCGATCGGTGATATCTTCATCATTCATGAGTACTTGGGAGATGACCCAGGTCCCGGATAGGATTACCGTGGATTCTTCAAACGCACCTTCGGGAATGTTGATTTCATTTGATTCACACGACCAAATACAATAACTTAAAATAAAGAAAATGAATAAATAAATAATCTTTTTAATCATGGATGAGTTATGACCATATGTTTGAACATAAACTAAATTAGCTATTAATTTTTCAACTAGGTGGATTATTATCTTTTTATATCAATCGTATAACTGAATTTTTTTGCATTGTAATAACCTAGGTTATATTCCAGGGGGCGGTTACCTGGATCGCACACAATTCTTTTTCTCAATAAAACCGGATCACCTGGTACTATCTGCAAATTTTTGGCAATTGATTTGTCTGCCAGAATGGCCTGAATCTCTTCTTTAGATATTGAAGGTACGCAAGCATGATCTTTTTCGATGATATCATATAAATGTCGACTAAAGTCCTCTTCTCCCGTCAAGCCAATTCTCGGATGGAAATAGGAAATAAAATGGACAAAGGGTCCATCCTTTAGGCCCCTCAATCGAGTCAACTTTAGGATTTTTCTTCCTTCTTTAATTTGTAAATTGGTGGATACGCTATTCGTTGCAGTTACCCATTTTGTTCGAACCGAATAATTAATAAACTCGATCCCACTATCTTCCATCTCTTGACTGAAGCTAAACCAGTTTTTAAGCTTGGTGCTAATCGCTTTTTTCGATACCGTCGTGCCTACCCCCTTCTTGCGGATCAATAAGTCCTCATGAATCAGTTTTGAAGTGGCCTGGCGGATTGTGTTTCTAGAAATTCCCCATCTTTTGGCCATATCCATTTCCTTGGGGAGAAACTTCCCTTTTTGATACTTTGGATCCTTAATCATGTCCCTCAAAATTTGCTCGACCTGGCTATGGAGAGGGACAGGACTATCGTGATCAATATCGATTCCTATTAGATCATTATGATTTTTCATTGTTCCTTTGTTCATACATAACTCTATTTTAAAGATACAATTTATATGTATATTATTAATTGTGATGTGTAGGTGTGTGTTTTAGTTGTTTGTATGCGGCATTCATCTCATAGAGTGTTTATATTTACTTTTTCTGTCATAATTTATAACCATCACTATGCTAATTGTCTTTAATTATTGCTTCTTCTTTTTGCTGCTTCTTTTTTGTCCTCCTGCGCAATCTACATTCCAGGTTGAAATGGAAAATTTATATAAAAACCTTTTTGAGGAAGATGAACCTGGAGGATCGATTTTGGTGATAAAAGGTGATGAGATCAAGTTTATGCAAAGCTATGGTCTAGCTGATCTTCAAACCATGGAAAAAATTACGAAAAATACTATTTTTAACACAGGGTCTATATCCAAAACGTTTGTTGCCAATAGTATTCTTATGCTTCAGGAGCGAGGGCGTTTATCGGTTACAGACGATCTGAATAAACACTTTGATGATTTTGATAATCGGCAGATAGCGGGAAAGATTCGGCTAGTGCATTTGTTATCTCATTCTTCCGGCCTTCCGGATTCCAGAAAAGTGAATGACCAGCCTGACTTCTTTTTGACGGCGAATGATCAAGAGAATTTTGAACCCTTGAAAAGAACACAACAATTAAACTTTGAACCAGGCGAACAATTTCAATATTCCAACCCAGCCTTTAACGGGCTCGCTTTGATTATTGAAAATAGGTCAGGACAGAAATGGCAAGACTTTATTAAAGAGAATATATTTAATCCAGCAGGTATGGTGGACAGTAGAATTACCGATGGGGCGCACCCAACCTGGGGTGTGGCCCATGCTTATGATCAAGTTGGAAATGGATTTAAAGAAAACGATTATGGCGAGTATCCTACTTTTACAGCCGCAGGGAATGGTGGTGTTTGGTGTTCAGTACTGGATTTGGCGAAATATGAAAAAGCATTGAATGCACATATTTTCATAGGTAAGGAGTCATTAGAAAAATCAAGAACGCCCTTGGTTTTCGAAAATTGGACGGGCGCAACCAATCCGCATTTGGGGTACGGTTGGTTTATTGGTGAGCTGTCCTTGTTTGGAGAAGATTCTAACTTGGGTGAAAAAATTGTATATCACACCGGTTCGCAGGGTGGTTTTAGAGCATTTTATATTTCAATACCCGATAAAGAAGTGCTTTACGTGGCCCTATTTAACAGACCCTTCGCTCAATATCGAGTGGTTATGCAGGAAGGATTGAACTTGATACAGAGGTACCATTGGTTTGATTAGTACTAACATAGGAAGTCCCTTTAGTAAAGAATAATTTTAATGTTTCAGGCTCGCAGGCTTGCTCTCAAAATCCAATAATTGAAAGCGGTATGGATTCTTCCAAACCAAACATAGAGGATCAGCCTCTCGTACAAAAAATGGACTTGCTAAAGAATCCTCCGTAGAATATTGGGATTGACCGGTTTCCTTATTTCTATATTCATAAAGAGGAACCACTTGGGGTGAAAATTGCCCCCACCAACTTTGAGCGAATCGCTCAGCAGTCCAGGTTACGGTATTCTTGGTATCTATATTTTGACAAGTACCTTCTATCTGACCATCTTTAATGGTCCCGTTAATGAAATAAGAGCGCTCTTCATGATCTAACCGGAAGTTCAGGGTATCTCCTTTAATTTCAATTTTTGAAAAATCAAAACCTTGTTTTTGGCCTGTAATTTCAATGGTTCCTTCAGATCTAGAGATGGTGATTGGACAGAAATTATCAAAAGAGGCATAATTGAATTTGGCATCCCAAGTACCCATAAATAAATCGGAAATTTTTAGTTGAGTAGAAATGGCATAAAAATGAGGAGATCCGGATTCAGCATTATGAGTAAATCTAATTTTTCCTTCTTCGATAGATTGAAATATTGGTATGGTTCCTGGCAATTTGTTATCTTCTTCTAAAGCATAAAAAGGGATAGACAACTTATTTTTTCCGGGTGGACTATTGACTTGGCTATTTCGAAAATTATAAGCCGGTTCAAGATCGTCTGTCCA
>JAHEJC010000389.1 GCA_024639065.1 Lewinellaceae bacterium
ATCCATCTTCTACTACACTGAACCCAGTCTTCCACGCTGCAAACGCTGCTAACAACTCTCCATTGTCTGCATAGTCACATCCCATTGCCGTCGTATCTGCATTACATAATACGTCCACCTGGGCTGAACCCGTTACACTAAACGTGGCTTCACAACTATCTTGCGTACAACCATCATCTAATCCATATTTAACCTTGATCGTACCTCCTACACATCGGTCTATCGTGAAACTGTGCGTAGCAAATCCACCACTACCTCCACATCCATCTTCTACTACACTGAACCCAGTCTTCCACGCTGCAAACGCTGCTAACAACTCTCCATTGTCTGCATAGTCACATCCCATTGCCGTCGTATCTGCATTACATAATACGTCCACCTGAGGACCATAAGCCAACACCCTAAACAATCCCATACACATTTTCTGCTGACCACAATCATCGGTGACTGTTACCAATACACTAATGCCTTGAAGATTAGCATTACATGCTTGAGGAACCATGCTATTCAAATCTGCTATTGTCGGATTATAGGTTACTGTATAATTAGGGCAACCTCCTGAACCACTTATATTTTCTAAATCCGTGATCCACTGGCTATAGGCAAAATTGATTTGTGCTTGGGTCGAACATCCCGAAAGTTCATCGTTGGGACAAACTATATCATTTAACGGTGGTAACGTAATAACAATCTCTTGCAAGCAAGACTGGATCAATACATCGGCAGTATTTGCTTGATATCCAGGTACTCCGTTTCCTTCAAAGTATAAATAATACATGCGATCAACAGAAAGGCCACCGACGCAATCATCATCCAAATTCAAATCAATATGATCAAATAGGGCTGTTTCACCGCAGGTCTCAATATTGGTAAACACTTGTCCTTGGGTATAAGGATCCGGCAGTACACATCCCTGCATATTAATATTTAGACCACCAATACACTCTGCGCTAGGTGTGCAACAAGGTCCATTGAATGTAATAGAAGCCATGGCTTGACAAGGTTGTCCATTGCCATCTAGTCTTCCGTTATCAGTCACAGTAACGGTGTATGTTCCTAATGCAACATTGGTGAGATCTTCAGTGGTTGCACTATTGCTCCAATTATAGGTGAAAGGTCCTTCTCCACCATTCACAGTGAGGTCGGCATTCATGGTATTACCTACTCCACATTCTGCTGTAATCATTAAATTAAAAGGTGGATCAACTATTATATCGGGTACGTTAAAACAATATTTACCATTTGGATTATTAGCTGGAGTAACCGGACATTCTGACTGAGCACTTGAAGCTGTCCATACTAAAAGAATATTACTTAAATCAAGCATACTTCCACATGTATAGGTAAAGCTCCCTAAGTTAAAATCCATTATCCCATTTCCTATAGAACTTTTGGGCAGAGGCCCTACACAAACGATGAAGTCACATATAATGGGTGGACCTACCATTGGCGTCTCTGTTAGGTCAGCAAACACACCTAGATATCTTTTGTCAGTGTTGGTATTGTTTCTGACAGTGATAATTAAATCTGCCATAACAGGCGGCCCATTGGGATCGCAATCATTGCAAATATTGCCTGTTTCTATCCTAACTCCAAGTACTTGAATATCATTAGCAGGACACTGTCCAGGAGTGTATTCTGGATTACCTCTGAGATCTGCCTGACCTGGTGTGTTGACAGCACAGGCCATAATCAGTGGTGAGGCTACATTTTCTGAATTATTAAAATCATAGCCCAATTCATTTTCTTGAATTGAACGGTCATCAAAACCAGAACTTGAAATGGACAATTCTTTTTTTGAGGGTATTAACAGGGCCAGTATAAGTGCCATAGCACCAGCCCAAGAGTACAACTTGGTTCGCATAAGATTGGTTTTAGTTGGTACAAAAAATAAACCACCCATTGATCTATACACGGATCAATGCATCTTACATCTACCTATCTAATACGAATACTTAAAGTAAAATTATTTAGCTTCCAGGGACGGTTATGGGTGTGAGGAAAAAAGATTTTCCTTACTCTATCTCATAGCTAATGTACACAAATTATTTTAAAAAAAAATATTTCTAAATTTATTCACATCTTTTTAATCTTTATAAAGATAGTTTAACCTTGACTTAAAGCTATTCCGTTTTTCGCCGTTCGTAGATTAAACAAAGTGCTTAAACCACTTCATGAATATGAATTGTGATAATATATATTAAAATAAAATATATTGATTCATAAATAAATTAATTAAAAATCTAAACAATCAACTTAAGTCGAATCCTAATCCACAACAAAAAATTAATAATAATTTTACACTGATCAATTGGAATACTGCCTATTTTGACTAGAAAATAATTAAAAAAAAGACAGGACTTTCTAAAAAAAGTCCTGTCCAAATGTACACTATCGCAAAAAAACAAATTTTTACATCTTCATGAATTTCTTTACTTTATGCACCTCCTCATTTACAAATTGAATCATATACATTCCCTGAGGAAGGTTTTCGATTTCTAGATTCAATCTATTTTCATCGGCAAATAACTGGACTTTTTCTCGATAAATATTTTTTCCATGCTGGTCCTTAACCAGGATCCATCCGTTTAAAGATTCGCTAGGGCTCAAGACTACATTGAGATAAGACATGGCAAGGATAGGAAATAATTGTATTGCTTGCTTGCGTATCTGTAGATTCGTATCTTTGTTTATCTGATATTCTTTCAGCTGCTGCAATAATAGATTACGTGTAGTCTTACTTTTAAGAAGTATAAACACTTGAGTAAATTTATTAATATGTTTACGAGGCAATAAGAAAAAAGGGCAGCTTGATTAGAATCAAGCTACCCTTTAAAATGGTCCTCTTTGAACTTTCTTATTAATTCACTTTAATGAATTTCTTATTGATCACTTCCTGATCATTTACATAATACAAGATGTAGACTCCATTAGAAAATTCATCAGTTCTGATTTCCCATTGGTTCAGGCCCTGGGATGTTTTAACCTTTCTACGGTCAACTTGAACGCCACTTTGGTTCATGATAATTAAGTCGGCATCACCAATGTAATCAGCATTCACGTTTATTCGCAATAGGGAATTGGTTGGATTTGGAGATAATGACATAATTTGCTTGTTAAATAAACCAACAATTCCTTCATCATCCTGAGGTTCATTATTAAATGATTCATCATTCAAGAAACCTATAATGATCCGGCAATTTGCAAAAGCATTATTAATAGCTGATAAAGCTACTACCAAGTCTTCCAAAGCGATTCCGACGTCCATACCAGCAAGTGCACGGTCGGCTAGCTCAGCTAATGCACTCACCTTAAAATCGATACCTAATGTATCCATCAAAATTTGAGGGATACAAAAGGTATCTTCTGTACCAACTACGCCTTCATCAAAAGGACCAATATTGTCACAATCCGCAGCTTCCCCGGTTATCAGGCAGTTGCCTTCCATGCGAACATATCCTAAAGCTGGATGGTCTGCTATATTTATTTTTAAAGCCAATAGTTCTGAAACCAGACTATTTTCACTTTGACCTTCGGTGGTGGTCGTAAAGTTTAATGCTGAACAATTGCCATCTCCTGCTTCCAGTGCAAGAGGATCACCACTTCCACCAAACAAATTGACTGCACAAGCACTGTCAGCAGAGGTCAGGGTGAACGACTGTCCTACTTTCCCGATGACCACATCACCACTTCCAATAGGACTAGCTATAATTGAAGCAGCCGAATTTTCTGTACAATCCAGGCTGTCTGGATCTCCAAAGAAAGTATTTGTTTGTGAACAGGTTCCATTTACACTACATGATAGGTCAATGGAACAGGTTGTCTCGCATCCTCCGGCATCTACAACTGATAAGGTTAGTACAGCGTCTGCTGGTCCGGCAAATAAGGTAATCATACCCTCTAGCGAGTCAATTATAGTTTCCCAAATCGAATCTGATACTTTCCAGGTCAGAGAATATGGGGGTAATCCATGAGATACCTGGGCGGTGAACGTTACTTCTTCTCCGCACATGATTTCATCCTGACCAAGGATTTCACAAATTATCAGATCTTTCTCTAGGCAAATTAATTGTGTGAATGATCCCTCATTACCACAAGCATCCACCGCAGTCCAAGTAATCGTATATTGATCATCATCACAACTATATTCAACAACCGGATCCCCAGACATTACTTCTTCATTTGAACATACTCCCTGGAACAGAATCGGCCTCAAGTCAATCGCAGCGAATTCAGCCGGTGTTAAACCAGGTCCACAAAAATCTTCCGGTGGATCGACCGGTATCGGACCCATGGAATCGACTACGGAAATGGTCTGTACATAACTGCTGGAATGACCACAATTATCGGTGGCTGTCCAGGTCCTGGTAATCTGCACGATCATCGGACAATCAGATCCAACCATAACGGTTTCTTCACTATATGTAATCGTATCCAATCCACAATCGTCCATAGCTTCCACCTCTGGAACAGCTGACATTTCATCACAAGAAATAGTCATATCCTGTGGCAAATCTCCAATAAATGTTGGCGGTTGATTATCAATAGGTCGGTGAATCATTTGAACAGCTGTCGATACATTTCCACATTGATCTGTTGCCGTATAATTCCGGACTAAAGTCTCACTACACGCCGAGTTTATGACTGTATCTAACACAATATCAAGCTGCACTTCACCACCACAATTATCGGTCACGAGCACCTCATCGGCAGCTGGAAATGATTCATTACAAGCTAGCTGAATAGTTGTTGTATCGGCCAGGATAGAAGGTCTTTCTTCATCCATCGGAACCATAAATGTTCGAGTACATTCTCTACGGACAGAACAAGAATTTCCGTTACTGACGAAATAAGTGACTTCCACTACACCGCCACAAGAAGAGGGTGCATCAGGAATGCCTCCACTGAAGCCTCCTGCAGAAGCACAACTTCCTTCAAATCCAAACTCATCTAACCAGGCCTGATAGGCGGAATTTATATCCTCTTCTGATGGACAAGTCATATCCATCACATAATCATCCGGACAGGTCAGTAATAGCAGCTCTGGATCCCCTACGGAGAAAACGGCAGCACATAACTGACTTTCTGTACATGGATTACCGTCATTGGCCAAAAATACTACTTCCACTGAACCACCACATCGGCTTGGTGCATCGGGTAAGCCACCTACGAATTGACCCGCTGAGCTACAACCACCTTCGGTCTTAAACTGAGCAACCCAATTGGCATAAAGCGCGTCTATATCGTCTTGGCTCAAACAAGATTCTACTGCTGTATCCGATGGACACGACGATGAAATTTCGGAGGTAGGTTCAGCTATCTCAAAACGACTTTCACATTCGAAAGTTTCGCATAATGTGGTTGCCACTACTCGAATATTTACAAACCCTCCACAAAGGCTTGGGGGTGGTATATTACTCAAGGAGGCTACAATATATTCCGCTTGTCCATTTATGCTGATGTAGCAGAAAACGGTCATATCACACAAGGCGGATCCAAAATGAAATTGCTTGATCCAATCACTAAACCCTTCGGTTGTACTGGTACATTCAGGTAAGTTAATGGAAGCAGGACATTCAGGCCATACGACCGCATCATTGATTATATTAAACACAGAAGCCGCTTCGGCTGTGCTGCAATCATTGATGTCATGCACAACCATGCGTATAGCCACTTTGCCACCACAATCAGGGGGTGCAACAATATCATCTAAAGATGCAACTAATACTTCTGGTCCATTATTTCGGGATTCGTAATATTCAAATGTGTAAGGACCACAACCATTCTCAGCTCCAAATCCCTCTTTCCACTGTTCAAATTCACCTTCATAACTTTCACATGGTGGGAGTTGGATTGGTGGAGGTGCATACGCATCTACTCCATCCGGTGCCATGTGTACAAATTCAGAAACCACTGGTGACAATTGTGTACAATTTGAATTATCTACTGCCAAGTAACGGATGGTAGCGCTCTGACAATAATTAAATTCAGGCAAGTTCTCTAAGTTGTTATACTCCTTTTCTGGCTCGCCGTCCATACTGACGAAATAAGTCTC
>JAHEJC010000068.1 GCA_024639065.1 Lewinellaceae bacterium
AGTCTGACTATGCAGTAGGTTCCCGAATAAAAGTAAAAATAGAAACCACTTAAATTTGTTTATTATTGAATATTTATTCCGTCGCATATATCGAAAAAGTTATCAATTTTAGCATTGGCATCTCTTAATTTACAAAGAAATTACTGAATTTAAATTTAGTAGAATAATAGTGTATAAATGTAGCCCTTCGGACTATAACTGGTTCGTTTTTCAATAAATCATCAATCAGTAGGATATCAACTTCTAAAATATCATGGGTCAGGTTGTAACAAACGTTAGGCTCGAGGTATAAACTTCAAATGTCCAAATTCAAGAACTAATGGATACAACCTCTTTGGAAAATACACCTAGATTAGCTATTACTAGCCCAAAGGGACTTGTCTTCTTCACAGAAGTTGATATTCTCTATTGCCACGCCAATGGCAACTACTGCAACTTGTTTATTCATGATGGAAGCAGTTATCTATTGTCTAAAAAGTTAAAAGCTGTGCAAGCGCAGTTATCGAAAACGTTCATTCGTATTCACCATCAGTATGTAGTCAATACACTCCACTTGGTTGCTTTTGACAAATCCGAAATGTTGCTTGAACTAAGCGATGGGACTAAACTGCCACTTTCAGTGAGGAGGAAAAAAGTACTAGGCGAGTATTTTAGAATATTGTGAATAATTGTATTTGTCACAGTTATACGTCAGGATAATACAGATATAAGATATAAAAAAATGTATGGTTAGAAATAGCGAAATTAATAACAATAAGAAATGATTATGTAGTCAAAAGTCAGAATAATTTAGGATTACCTCATCCTTCAAAAAAACAAAGACAGACTTAAATCTATAATAAATATTAAACTATGGACCACTTTAAGAACAATCCATATCACTCATTTATTATTTAATTTATAAAACCAACGATAGTTATGAAAACAATGATGTCTTTACTAAGCATGACCCTAGTATGTCTGCTTATAAGTTGCACAAAAGAACATACCCATACCATCAAAGTTGAAGAAGAACCATTGCTAGATTATGCGCAAGGTATTTCAGCGCATATACCGGAAGAGTTCAAACTGTACTATGATGTAGCAGATCTTGAAGAGATGGATGAAGTGGCCAAAGGTAATTTTAGTTACGGGCCAACATTACGAAGTGCACATGAAATTTTTATTGAACCAGGTTCAACCAATGCGCTTGCCGATGCAATTTCATCTGCCGGCCCAGGAGATAAGATTATCTTTAAAGCTGGATTGCATGTCCAGGAAGGTACAGTAGTGATTAATAAAAGAGTACACATAATAGGAGAAGAAGGTGCAATATTGCAATGTTCGGGATTCCCATTGGGATTAATCCCTCCTTTAGACATCACCCCAGCCATTCAGATTGAAAATGCAGATCATTCCATAATTGAAGGTTTACATTTGACCACAACTGAAGCATCGCATCCGTTGGCTATATTTATTTTAAATTCACGCAAAGTACGTATAATTAACAATCAGTTGGATAACTTTCAATTTGGACTGATAGTACAAAATGGTGATAAAGCCAGAATTTATTTTAATACCATAAATGCCAATCCCACCTGGACAACCGGCGAAATCCCATTGGCTGAAGGCATTGTTATTATTAATGGAGACTTAATCAGCATTGTAGGCAATTCAATTAATTCATCTGTATTGGGAATATTTACCGGAGGGATTGGAGGGGTATCCATGGGTAACAAGACTTTTGGTAATGCATATGGTCAGATTCTTTGTCGGGTACCTCCTGGTTTTCAATTACCCAGTGGTGAAATTATTGGAGCAGAAAAATCATCTGAAAGATGGTTAGTAAAACACAACGAGTCATCAGGAAATTTTAATGCCGGATTCTTAGTAATTGACGGAGCTAACCGATGTCTTTTAGTGTCTAATCAAGCTTCCGACAATGGCATGTATGATATAGAATTAGCAGGCGTTTCACAGCGATTTGGATTTGAAACACCTCCTTCTTTTAACAATCGAGTATACACGACTCCCCAAATGATTGTGAAAGATTGTGGAGATGATAATCGAGTGCTCGGAGGTATCTTAATTGATAATAACGAAGATCCTTGCTTTTAATGGTTCTATAGAACAATTTTTAAGGGTCAGGTAGAAACCTGATCCTTCTTAATTAACCGATCTTAAACGTATTACTTTAGATCTAAGAAACCATCAATTCTGTCTCTACTTTGATTTCATTAATAAGGGTTTTTTGAACCGGGCACCGATTGGAAATCTCCAACAGTCTAGCGATTTGTTTTTCATCCAAGTCTCCTTTAAACTGAATTTCTTTTTTAATGATTTGAACAAATCCTGTAGTTGACTCGCAGTCTTTACAGTCTTCAGCATGAATTTTAGATTGACTTAACTGTACTTCTACTTCTTCCATATCCCATCCCTTTCTGTCGGCATACATTCTTAAGGTCATGCTGACGCAAGTACCGAGAGCGATTAGCAAAAATTGATACGGATTAGGACCTAAGTCTGTTCCAATCGGGTGGGGTTCGTCTGCGACTAATTGATGATTTTCTGAGGTAACCAACGTTTTGTAGCGGTCGGTGCCAATTTTTACTTTAACCATAGTATGTATTCTGTTTAATAGATACCAATGAAAAACAGTTGGGTAGAAAGTAAGTTTTAATTCCTCAAGGATTTTGTAAAGATTTAGTCAAATACTCTATATTTGCAGCGCTTTAAGACGAATCAAGCTTCATCTTGGTTTACGGCAAAGTTCGTTGACAAAAATAACCCTCACACTCACACCACACGAACACACCCAAACCCACACGCCTGCCTGTGGCAGGTAATCACACTCAATTTGGCGAGGTAGCTCAGCCGGTTAGAGCGCAGGATTCATAATCCTGAGGTCGGGAGTTCAAGTCTCCCTCTCGCTACAAAAAGCCTCAATTCTCACAAGGAATGAGGCTTTCTTTTAGGCCAATTTGTAGTTATAAGTAGTCAATAAGTTGTCCCAAGGTATTCTAATCTAGGGATTTAGGCAAATATTACAATGCAAGGCGAGTTCTTCCCTTAGTTCTTTGGACCTAGTTAGGTATACTTTTTGCACCCTCTAAGTCTATATGACTAAGGTGCTTAAATATCCACTGCTTTTAGGCCTGCTCTTTAGTTGGGCAGGGATCCTAAATGCGCAATGTGACCGGCAATCGGTTATCGACGATTACCAGCAATTTTACCTTGGGACGAACGTTTCTGGATCCGAATTGGATTGGACTGGATCAACCGATAGTTGTGAAGCAGGTGAGATATCGAAACTTTCTTATCAACTAACCTTGGATCGGATTAATTATTTTCGCAGGCTCGTAGGAATTCCGACCGAAGTTATATTTGATTCGACATTAAATGATAAAGCGCAGGAAGCTGCTTTAATCATGAAGGCCAATAATGACCTGGATCATTTTCCTCCTGAAACCTGGGCTTGTTATTCTGAAGTGGGTGCTGAAGCAGCGGGTAAGTCAAACCTAGCCCTAGGCACTCATTCTGCCAGCGCCATCCGACTATATATGCAGGATGCTGGGACCGATAATGGACCGGTAGGTCATCGCAGATGGATTTTATATAGTCGAGCGCATCACTTTGGAATGGGCTCAACAGACCGCACGCAGGCCTTATGGGTCATTGCGAAAAAACAAAAAGATCCTGGAATCGATTTTATTGCTTATCCCCCTCCCGGATTTTGCCCTAAACCATTGGTTTATAAACGATGGTCATTTAGTAAACCCGGTGCTAATTTCAATGAAGCAGACATTGCCATGTACGATGAAAATGGAGCGCCGGTCGAACTAACGACTCTGGAACTGAAGCAAGGTTTTGGAGATAATACGATTGTCTGGGAACCAGATTATGAAACCACTTTCCTCTATGACCAAATGGATCATATCTATTCGGTAGAAGTAAATAACGTGCTCATTAATGGCAGCCCGGTAAATTATAATTATAATGTGGTATTCACCAATCCAACGATTCACCCTCCATTGTGTTTTACAGGCAGCAAATGGGATGAAAACAGCTGCGCATGTGTCAGCAATACAACACGGATACAAGTCAGCGAATCCGGAAGAATACCATCTATTTTTCCAAATCCATTCAATAACCAATTAAGCTTAAATGCTCTAGCCGAAGGTGCTTCTTTCAAGTGCTATAATCTTGCTGGGCAATTAATGGCTTCTCTGGTGGTTTCGAAAAACCAATCCGCAATTAATACGAGTCTATGGTTGCCGGGTCTTTATATAGCCCAAATTCAGGCAGAAAATCATCTTCATACTATTAAGCTGGTAAAACACTAGTAGTGGTTTGGAGTTAAAAAAGACTTTCATTAGGTGATACTTAATTCAAATTTATTTTTTTTGCTTTGGCTGTGAACCATATTTCATGACTCAAATAATAAAAATCCTCGTTCGTAAACCGAAAGGGTTCAAAACAATCATCAAAACAAGTAATTAGAATACCAAGATACTTTATTAAGAAAGTACTGAGTTTGTCTTTACCTTCGCTGTGAAGGCCTATATTTGCGATCGAAAGAGGCATTTATTGGATATTTTTTAACTTTTTTTAGTTTGTTAACACTTTTTAACTTCATATTATGATCCTTTTAGGACAGAAAGTACGTCTAAAGGGTAATGAAAACAGTTAACAGATATATTACAATCGATCGAATCGTGGGAAACAGACCCAATCGAAACAAATACTTAGAAATCTTTGAGAAGGAATTTCTTCCGCATATTGATGCGTTGAATACATTTGCTTTTCACCTAACCTACAATGAAGCAGATGCTTCTGATCTGGTTCAGGAGACCTATATGAAAGCTTATCGTTTTATTGATAAATATGACGAAGGAACTAATGCTAAAGCATGGTTGTTTAAAATCTTGAAAAACGCTTATATAAACGAGTACAGGCGTAAATCTAAACAACCGACCAAAGTAGACTTTGAAGATATCGTAAGTTATCATGACAGTGATAGCGACAAAGTGGGTAGGTACACTGATTTGAGGCAAGAATTATTTGCGGATATGATGGGTGATGAAATTACTATAGCCATCAATTCATTACCCGTGGACTTTCGTACGGTGATTTTACTGTGCGATGTAGAAGGGTTTACCTATGAAGAAATTGCAAAAATAATTGACGTCCCTATCGGCACAGTTAGGTCCAGGTTGTTTAGAGCAAGGAATATGCTGAAAGAAAAGCTGAAAGAGTATGCAACCAAGCTGGGGTTTAAAGACAAACGCTCAAAAAACAAGACCGACCGGAAATAAGTTTGGTATTCTTCACTTTTTGGTTAAATTAGACGTACCAAAACCAATTTTAGGAGAACAATTCATGTTCCCGCAACGCCATTACTCAAGTTCTTTTTTTATCAAAAACCATTACTTATGAGAGAAGGGGAGAACTATCAGAGCTTTCGTCAAAAAATTGATATGTACTTAGACAATGCCCTGAGTAAAGAAGATGAAAAAAATTTTGTAAATCAGATTAATGAAGACCCGGCATACAATCGGATGTATGCATTCGAAAAGAATTTTAGGGACATGATTAAGAATAACATTCGAAGGCCTAATGTGTCTCCAAATCTGATTCAATCCATCAAAGACAAGATAAGGATAGAATAAAACCAATACCCGGTCAAAAACTTATCTTTGTCCTTGTATGTATATAGCCGACCTGGCTATATCTAGAATTTTAATAATTTATGATAGATAAATTAGCAGCCATTCAGGAACGGTGGCAACGTTTAGAAGAACAACTATCTGATCCGGAAATCATCACGGATGTCAAACGCTTTTCCTCTATTCACAAAGAATATAAGGAACTTGGACAGGTTGTTCAAAAATTTATCGAGTACAAAACAGTCTTGGGGAATATCGAAACGGCTAATGAAATGCTGGAAGAAGATGATCCTGAAATGAGGATCATGGCTCAAGAAGAAATTCAACAATATGAACTACAAAAATCGGCTATAGAAGAAGAGATCAGAATTATTTTAATACCCAAAGATCCCAATGATAAAAAAGATGTAATATTTGAAATCAGATCAGGAACAGGAGGCGATGAAGCCAGCATTTTTGCTGGAGATCTATATAAAATGTACACCAAGTATTTTGAACAACAGGGCTGGACGCAAGAGATCCTGTATATCAATGAAGGCTCAGTCGGTGGTTATAACAAAATAGTACTGGAAATTACCGGAGAAGATGTTTATGGAAAAATCAAGTATGAATCAGGAGCACACCGGGTGCAACGTGTTCCCAAAACCGAAAGCCAGGGAAGAGTCCACACCTCTGCTGCCACCGTAGTGGTTATGCCCAAATTAGAAATGGAAGATATTAATATTCGAAAAGAAGATTTAAAAGTTGATACTTTTAGATCTAGTGGAGCGGGTGGCCAGCACGTTAATAAAACGGAATCGGGGGTGCGATTCACCCATTTACCATCTGGTATTGTTTCCGAAAGTACAGATGGTAGATCCCAGATAAAGAACCGGGAAATAGCTATGCAGCGCTTGTATTCAAAAATTTATGAACACCAGAAAGAACAGCATGAATCCGAAGTAGCCAGTGCTAGAAAATCATTAGTTGGTAGTGGAGACCGCTCTGAAAAAATTCGAACCTATAATTATCCTCAAAATAGAGTTACGGACCATCGCATCAATTTGACCATCTACAACCTGGATGGAATTGTGAATGGAGGCAATCTGGATGAAGTCATTGAGGCATTACAGATTGCAGAAAATGCAGAAAAAATGAAAGCAGGTGAAGCCGCCTAAATGATTTAGCAATAAGATTCCATACTCGATTTTCAGGATATCCAACACCCTTTTAGCGCATAAAGATTTAATCTGACGCAATTATATAAATCTCTTTTATCTTTAAAGAATGAAGTACTTCTACAGTATTTTATTTTCAATCTTTTTTTGCTGGTTAGTCAATGCGCAATCGAGTAATCAGGCTGGATTATTTTTTAAAATTGATTATGGTCCGGTGATTCCAGCAGGTGATTTTGGACAGTCTATGGATAGTCAAGACAGTTATGCAAGTGTAGGACATGGAGGTTCATTATCTATGGGATTCCATATAAATAAATTCTGGAGCCTGGCTTTATCTGTCCACAATAGTCTCAACAAGATTTCCGGAGTACCATTATTTGATTTTAATAGTAAAGAAAACTACCAATTTGTTCAAATAAATTTTGAACCGTATTATAAATTTCAAACTTTTCCGCCTACCCTTTATATTAAACCAGTTATCGGACTAGCAGCGAGGAACACCCCCTGGTACTTGTTGACAGTCAGTGAATCCTCTTTCCTGGATGAATATATTTTTCTGGGCCCTGAAAAAAAACTAGGCTTAAATTATGGATTAGGTGCTGGCGCTTTCCTCGGAAAACCAAAAACCAGCCGATTTTTATTTGAAATAATTGCAACCCATACAACCTCGAAATTCGAAGTATATCAAGGAAATATAATCACTGGTTTTCGCCAAGATGTAAAGAAATCATTTTTAAGTGTTGCATTAAAATTGGGTCTGCTAATTTCAAATTAATAATTATTAGCTGCTTACATCGTCGAATACTTTACTCACTTTATTCACTCAAGGCTCTTTTTCCTGGCCATTAAAAGTATTAATAAATTAAATATCTATATTTTAGCGCCTTTTTTGGGATGAGTTTCCTCTTAATAGAACTGAAATAAGCTCATAACCTTAATACGATATATAAAACTGAAACGAAAAATTTTATGAAACAAGTTAAAAAATGGAGTCATCCTTACAAACCAGCCGAAAAATATTCGAAGCGGGTTGCATATATGAGTATGGAGTTTGGAATTTCTCAAGCACTGAAAATCTATTCCGGAGGATTGGGCTATTTAGCTGGATCACATATGAGAAGCGCATTTCAATTAAAACAGAACATGATTGGAATCGGGATGTTATGGAAATTTGGGTATTATGATCAAGTAAGGGATGAAAAAGGCATGATGCGAACACTTTTTAGAAAGAAGTTTTACTCTTATTTAAAGGATACCGGGATTGTCGTGCCGGTCTATATAAAAGGATATCAGGTGCTGGTCAAAGCATTTTATTTGAATCCGAAAATTTTTAATACCGTACCCATGTACTTTCTCACTACGGATTTTGAAGACAATGATGAGCTCTCCAGATCAATTTGCACCAGGTTATATCACCCCAATGATGCAACCCGGGTAGCACAAAATATTGTATTGGGTATCGGAGGGGCCAAAGTAGTTGATGAAATCGGAGGCGCCGATATATTTCATATTAATGAAGCCCACGCTTTACCAGTTGCTTTCCATTTGTATAAGAAACATGCTGATCTAGCTGAAGTTAAAAAACGGTTGGTGTTTACTACCCACACACCGGAAAAAGCCGGTAACTCAGTAAGAGGCATTGGACTGTTAGAAGATATGGGATTTTTCAATGGCATTAATATGGAAGTAGTCCGAGAAGTCACTGGTATGGAAAACGAACATTTTGAGTATACCCCTGCTGCTTTAAGAATGGCTAAAATATCCAATGGTGTATCTAAATTACATGGAGACGTCGCCAATAAAATGTGGGCTAACTATAAAAACATAGCTCCAATCATATCGATAACCAATTCTCAGGATGAGAAATATTGGCAAGACAAGGAGTTATTAAATGCACTGAAAAATAATGATGATGATGCTTTAATCGCCCGGAAAAAAATGTTAAAAGATCAATTATTTGATGTAGTAGCAGATCAAGAAGGCGATCTATTTGACCAGGATGTACTTACTATCGTATGGGCCAGACGATTCGCTGGCTATAAAAGGGCAGATTTGATCATGCGAGATATTGATCGATTCAACAAACTCATTCATAATACAAATCGAAAAGTTCAAATTATTTGGGCTGGAAAACCTTATCCAGAAGATGGCAACGGCATCAGTCAATTTAATCACATCAATCGAATTACGTATAAAGATCCAAACATCTCTATCCTTACCGGATATGAACTTATGTTATCTAAAAAACTAAAGCTGGGTGCAGATATCTGGTTGAACACACCTAGAAGGCCACAGGAGGCATCTGGGACCAGCGGAATGACTGCAGCGATGAATGGAGCCATCAATCTTTCAACCGATGATGGATGGATTCCGGAATTTGCAGATCACGGCAAAAATGCTTTTATTATTCCACCTGCAAATCTGAATGATGACATTACCGCCCAAGATGATCATGATCATAAGCACTTGATGGAACTTTTAGAGAATACGATCATTCCGATGTACTATGAACGTCCGAAAGAATGGACGCAATTGATGAAAAATAGCATGCGTGATGTTGTTCCGGCATTTGATTCCAAAAGAATGGCGGATGAATATTATGACAAGATGTATAATTATGAGGTTAATGGGTAAGGGTAAAAGGTATAGGAAATTTTGAATGGTGAATGCTAAATGCTGAATGACTCTAGTCAGATTGTTCATTGGGGGTAAATTCCACATATGCGATCAAACTGCAATTTTTAGCTTCGCCGCTATGAGAAAACTTCGTCGAACTGTGTGGTTAAAATGGATCAGGATCAAGGATTGTAATGCTAAAACTTACTTTAATTAAGTCAAATCAGATGAACCAATTAATAAGTAGCCTTATAAAAAGTATTTTCTCTAAAGTAAATAATGAAATTTTCTTTTTACGCTTGCTATAAATACTTACTTAAAAACCCCACCATCGCCTTATAGACTTCAAACTGGTTTTCTTCATTATGAAATCCATGTCCCTCATCGTACTTGACCATGTAAGGAACTTCAATACCTCGCTCTCTGAGGGAGCGGACGATTTGATCGGATTCGTCAATATTGACCCGGGGGTCATTGGCTCCCTGGATGATAAAAAGAGGTGCTTTAATCTTATCGACATGGTACACTGGGGAAGCTTCCATCATCAGCTCTTTATCTTTTTCAGGATCCCCGACCATAGCATACATCATTTGCAAGTAGGGCTTCCAGTAGGGCGGAATGGTATTCATGAACGTAAACAAGTTGGCTACGCCTACATAATCAATAGCACATGCATATAAGGCGGGTGTAAAGGTAACACCTGCTAACGTTGCATAGCCGCCATAACTGCCACCATAAATAGCTACCCGGTCCGGATCCACAATTCCTTGATCGATTAGATAATTTACGCCATCGGTAATATCATCTTGCATAGCCTTGCCCCATTGTTTAAAGCTAGCCTCCCAAAACGCTCGACCGTATCCTGTACTCCCGCGATAATTCATTTGCAGTACCGCATACCCTCTGCTCGTCAAGAGCTGTACTTCCGGATTATAACCCCAAGTGTCTCTGACCCAGGGTCCTCCATGAGGATTTACCACCAAAGGTACAGCACCTTTAGTTGGATTGGCTGGAAGTGATAAATACCCATGAATAGTAAGCCTATCTCTTGATGCATAAGTAATCGGTTTCATTGGAATCATATCCTTTTCCTCTATCCACGGGCTGATATCTACCAAATGCGTCAACAGATCCTTGTCCAGATCATATAAATAATAGCTACCTAAAGATTTGTCTGAGTAGGTTCGAACTAAGTAAAGTTTTTCTGCTTTATCAGAATCAGCGACCATTACATCATATCCTGAGAGTTCCTCTTCTAATCGTTGTTGCATAATTTTTCGCTGATCATCCAGAAAATGATAGTGCAATTTATCGGTAGTAAAATGGATGCCGGTCAGCACTTTTCTTTTTTTAGAAAACATTAACCCATCAACGTCTACTTCATCATGCTGGAAAATAATTTCACCAGTTTCCTTTTTTGTGTGCATATCCCAGGTCGTGATCACAGATTTATCTCTACCTAGATTGGAAGACATAAATACTTTAGATCCGTTATCAAAATCGAAAAACAAGGGTGTCAAAGATTCCTTGAAAGAAATGGTAATGATTTCTTCAAAATTGCTTTCCTCCGTGTCCCGGTATAGGAGCCTAGCATTCACCCCATCAACGATTTGGGTGGCCATACGGAGATTGCCATCATGATCGGTTATCCACTGATCGATGGGTTCCAAAGGATTATCATTTTTGGCTAGTTGATTCAATCCTCCTGAATAAATATTAAGACGGTAGGGTTCAAACAGCTGAGGGTTGTTCTTATTCATGGCGATGATCACTTCGTCATGGTGATCCTCCAGATCATCGATCAGGTCTATCCGGACACCATCAAAGGGGGTCAGATCTTTAGGGTTTGATCCATCCGCATCTACGGCATATAGTTTAAAGTTTTCGTCCCCGGCCTGGTCTTTGATATACACGATCCGTCCACTATTTGCCCAGAAGTATCCAGCAATATCACGCTGGGTTTCTGAAGTTATTCGCATGCTTTCCTCTTCTCCTATTTTTTGAACAAAAATATTTTGTCTTCTTTCATATGGGCTGAGATAGGAAAAATATTTACCATCATGCGAAATTTGAAACCCAGTTTTCTCCGGCTTACGGAAAAAATCTTCTACACTATATTTAAAATTAGTCTGCTCACCTGCTTTAATTAGTTCCTCCAGTTCTTGCTGGCTACTTGGCAGGGAGCTATCTCCCGGCAATGGTTGATCGGTCATTTTAGTCTGTTTTAAATAGCTTCAGTTAAGGCAATTTTGTTTACTCCAGGTTATCCACTTTGGTTTGAAGTAGATTCCCAAATTCCTCAATGGACATAGAACCCTGATCTCCTTCCCCTTGTTTTCTCGCGGCCACCTGACCCGACTCCACTTCCTTATCACCTAGAATGATCATATAAGGAATCTTTTTCAATTCAGTGTCCCGTATTTTTTTACCAATGCTTTCAACTCGATCATCAATAGTGCCTCTCAGATTTCGATTTGCCAATTTTGTTTTAATAGATTCCGCAAAGGATATATGCCTGTCCGCAATCGGTAATATAGCATATTGTTTTGGACACAACCACAGCGGAAATTTACCAGCATAATGCTCCAATAAAAATCCAATAAAACGCTCATGGGTACTCAAAGGAGCGCGATGGATCACAATAGGGTGCGCCCGGTCGTTTTCTGTAGTCGTGTAGGTAAGATCAAAACTAAGTGGCTGGGCAAAGTCTACTTGATTGGTTGCCAAAGTAAACTCTCTACCAATGGCAGACCATACCTGAATATCAATTTTAGGCCCGTAAAAGGCAGCTTCATCCGGAACTTCCACATAAGGTACCCCTGTCTCTATCAAGACATTCCGTACCATCTCTTCGGTCTCCGCCCACAAAGTAGGATTGTCCACATATTTTTTTCCCAACTTTTCAGGATCATGGGTACTGAAACGCATCACGTATTTTTCAATTTCAAAGGTCTTAAAGTATTTCAGATATAACTCATTGACCCGCTTAAATTCATTTTCAAATTGATCTTTAGTGCAGTAAATATGAGCATCATTCATTTGCAAGGAGCGTACTCTCATCAAGCCAAATAATTCTCCGGATTTTTCATACCGATAACAGGTACCGTATTCTGCAAGGCGAATCGGTAAATCTTTGTAAGACCTGGGCAGTGCATCAAATATCTTATGGTGATGCGGACAATTCATGGCTTTTAAATAGTAGGTCGTTCCATCCAGTTCCATAGGAGGAAACATAGATTCTTTATAATAGGGCAGGTGGCCAGAAGTGATGTAAAGATTTTCTTTAGCTATATGCGGTGTCCGTACTCGATCATATCCAGCTTCTTCTTCAGTTTTTTTGGCAAACTCTTCTAACTTTTCAATAATAAAAGCACCGTTTGGTAACCAGAGAGGAAGGCCAGGCCCTACATCATCATCAAACGTAAATATTTCCAATTCTTTGCCTAATTTGCGATGATCTCTTTTTTGAGCTTCTTCCATCATCACCTCCCATTCTTCAAGTTCTTTTTGTTTTGGAAAAGTAATTCCATAAACTCTGGTCATCTGAGTATTATGCTCGTCACCCCGCCAATAGGCACCCGATACGTTTGTTAACTTTATGGCTTTTATTAATTCAGTGTTTGGGATGTGTGGTCCTCGACACAGGTCAGTAAATCCTCCCTGCTCATAAAATGTTATATGGCCATCTTCTAGTTCTTCCAATAATTCTAGTTTGTATTGGTCTCCCTTATCACTGAAATAGGCAATAGCATCTTTTTTGGAAATTTCTTTGCGATGATAAGCATTTTTTTGCCGGGCCAATTCCATCATTTTCTTTTCAATTTTGGGCAAGTCATCTGCACTGATTTGATGGTCACCCGGATCAATGTCATAATAAAATCCCTGATCCACTGGCGGTCCTATCCCAAATTTAGTTCCGGGGTAAAGTGATTCGATCGCTTCCGCCATCAAATGAGCGGAAGAGTGCCAAAAAGTAGATTTACCTTCTTTTTCCTCCCAAGATAAAAATTCAATTGAGGCATCTGTTTTTATGGGCCTGGTAAGGTCATAAACCTCTCCATTAACTTTGGCACTGAGTGATCTTTTAGCCAAACCATGATGAATCGATTTAGCAATTTCCATTCCGGTGATCCCCGGATCAAATTCTTTAATATTTCCGTCAGGAAAAGTAATTTTTATCATAAGGTGTTTATCTTAAAATTATTAGGGCTGCAAAAATACGAAACTTCAGGATAAGGTGTATGGGGGTTTTGATTTCAAGAAAACAGGCAACATGAACGACCGACCAGGTGGATATTTCTATTAATTAATCAGTTTATAAAAAGAGAATACCTGAAAACAGATATTCTCTTTTATCTATCTCAACTAGTCTACTTCAAAAGTTACTTTCAAATTTACTCGATACTCTTTCACTTCGTCTCCTTTGACGGTGACACTGTGTTCTTGAACGTAAGCGGATCGGATGTTCTTCAAACTTTTTGAAGCTTTTTTTACGCCTTGAGCGGTAGCATCTTCCCAACTTTCGCTAGAGCTGGAGAGGAGTTCAATTACTTTTAGTACTGCCATAATATTTAATGGTTTTATTTAATTAGTAAAAATTATTCCAAGTTATTAAGCGCTTGCCTGGCTTCTTCATAGGTAGGTTCAAGCCGTAACGCTTGCTCATAAAGTGATTTAGCTTGATCCGGCTGATCATTCAAGTCATAAATGACCCCTTTATAATAATAGGGCCTCGGATTGGATCGGTCTAATAACTCCAATTGATCAAATTTTTTGTAGGCTTGCTCTAATGAATCTAAACTTAAGTACAAGATTCCCGCACTGAGAAAAGCATCGGCATAATCATATTTAATGCTGATAATGTGCTCGTATTCTTTTATGGCTTCCAAGAATTGGCCAGTCTCTTGATAATAATAGGCTCTTGAAAATCGGGCCACAACGTCATTAGAATCCAGCCGAACCGCATTATCAAAGTATTGAACCGCTATTGGATTTTTTAGACCTAAAAATAGATTTCCCAGCTCGATCCATCCATCCATCAATTCATTATCAAATTCAACAGCGGTTTGAAAACTGTTGATTGCTCTCGGTGTGTCAAGTTTTTCTTTAAAATTTTGACCCATCATAAAATAAGCTTCTGCATTGGTAGGATTATCTTTGAGGATAGCCCCAATTGTTTTCAACGATTCATCGTATTTTTTAAGGATAAATTGAAACTCACACAACTTAAGTGCGGTATGCACACTGTCAGGAAAAGTTTCGAAAGCTTCCTCCATTTCCCGGATTGCCTCACGCGAACGATAATAATCTAAATAAGCATCGGCCAGCTTATGACGAATACTGACCATTTTAGGCGCCAGCCGCTTGGCAATAATCAGATCATCTATAGCCCGCTCATACATTGACTTCTCCAAAGCCAGTTCTGCACGAATCAATAAAAACTCCAAGTTGTTACTGTCTTGTTCAATCAGTTCATTCAGCTTTTGAAACGAATTATTAGTGACTACTTCATTTTGTGAATCGTCTTCGGAAGGATTGGCACAACCCATCAACAAAAAAATCCCAACTATCCAACAAATCAACTTCATGCCTTCTATAACTTTATTACAAAGATCTATATTTGTAAGTAAGCAGTTTATTTTTCTAATAAATATTTAATCAATGAACAAAAGACCAGTTGTAGGTGATTATGCCCCCTTTTACCAAAACTATATTGATCAGGTACCTGTGGGAAACCTTTTGGAAATATTAACCGAAAATACTCAGCGGTTTGTCACAAAGCTCCAGGAAATTTCGAATACACAATGGGATTATAGTTACCAAGCTGGAAAATGGACAGTAAAAGAAATAATTGTGCACATAATAGATACTGAACGCATCATGTCTTATCGGGCGCTACGAGTGGCCAGAGGAGATGCCACACCACTTCCTGGATTTGAACAGGATGATTACGTACAAAATATGAATATCAGTCACAGACAGCCATCATCAATTATCCAAGAATTTAATGCCGTCAGAGCCTCTACTACAACCCTGTTTGAAAATATGGAATCTAATGTTTGGAATAACCGGGGTGTTGCATCAGGGCATCCCATCACAGTCAATGCATTGGCTTACATAATAATCGGACATGTCTATCATCATCTCCAGGTATTGAAAGAAAAATATAATCTTTGAGGTTCATTCACTGACGAATTGCAGGAGTAGCGCTGTTAATGCTTTTTACAACCTAAGATATATGCTTTAAAAGCGCTGCCCAGGCTGACTTCAAAATTCGGTAGTAATTCAATGGATTTACTTGCAGTATAAGCTGTCTGGTTTAAAGTAATGTTAACCTCAGACAAAACCTGTTGACTAGCTGCATAGGATCCAATCTGGATATTTTCGTTAGAAATGAATTGAGTCTTTGGACATACTGTATATTCTATGCATAATTTGGGAGGAGCATTCTGAGTGGGATGATCGAATGAAACAGCCCATCGAGTACCTTCTCCAACAAAGGTAAAACCAATGTTACTTTGCTGATTATAATCTTCGCGATTTACAATTTCTTGGATTATACCTGAAAGGTCCGGTGTTTGTTGATCCATGGTGGCAGAAAATGAGTCCACCCAAGCAGCCGGAGACCAATTGATCCTTTCGTTCGTTTGTATTCTGGTGGATACTTCATTACTTTCCCCAATGAAGTAAGGTGTATTTCCCAGGTTGTGCCCACTTATTTGAATCACACTAAGATCGCCAGGATCATTGATATCATTGTCGGAAGTAAATTGGATATAGGCTGATTGGATCCAGGCACCGTGCGGGATGAATAGGTTAGGGAAAATTAGTCCTACGGTTTGATTGCCATTTGCAGGATCGTAGACAAATTCAAGATCACTGCTATTCGCATAAATACTGCCATCAGCTAACTCTTCTACGTCTCCAAAAGTTTGATCTATTTCCGAACATACTTGCTGCTTTACATAACATGGAGATTTGTCGATCACAAATGAATCCTGGATGGTATTATCAGCTTGCAAAAACTTAACTTTCAAGGTAGTCCCTTCAACTTCAAGAACACAAGAACCGAGTTCCTTCAATGACTTATACATAGCCTCATGATCAAGGGTGCCATCAGAAATTTTACCGGAGCTGCCAGCAGTGATGTAAACAGCTCCAGGGTCATTACAGTCGGGGTTTTGATAAGCACCATCTCCAGCAGGACTCCCATCCCCGGCTCCAAATGGTCCCACAGTATGTATATTGATGTCAAAAGAATCGGAAATATCATAATGGCCATTGATATAATAAGACCGCTCATAAGAATGTGAATGCCCTGATAGGACCAAGTCTACTCCATACATCTCAAGCAGAGGTAAAAAATGCTCCCGCATATCTTTCAAACGACCTTCCGTATCGGAGTTATGCGATCCCATGCTGTAGGCTGGATGATGCCATAAAGCTACAATCCATTCAGCAGCAGTATTCTGTAAATCGGCTTGACACCAACTATACATAGCACCTCCTACTGATCGGTCCGAATCATATGAATCCAGCACTATAAAATGCATATTGGCATAATCAAAAGAATAATAAGCCTCTGTCCCGGAAGCAATGCCTCCTGCCTCACCTTGGGTAGGAAAAGTAAATATATCATAGTAAGGACCGGTTTGGGCTGCTGAACTTGCGGAGGCTCCGTCATGATTTCCTAATGTGGACCAAGCTACCGTGTTCTTTAATTTATCTTCGTACATATTCTCGAAAACAGCGTATTGATATTCTTCATCGGTACCGATTCCGTAGGCATTGTCACCTAAAAATAACATTATGTCTGTATGCTCTTGTCCGACATAATTATAATAAGCATCGCGTACAGCCCTTGCGTTATTGTTGGCAGTGCCCGGATCCCCTAATATCCAAGCCCTTACTGGAAAATCCGTCCCTGCCAAAGGAGCCGTTTTAAAATAAAGATCATCGTTAACTTCTTTTAGGATTCCTTGCTGCGACTGGATCTGGTAATAATATTTTGTATTTGGTTCCAAATTATGTACCTCTAATTCATGATCAAATTTTAATGCCGGGTCGGTCATCTGTGAAGAAAGGTCATCTGTTGCCATTCCAAAATCAATTATAGAAGGAGCAGGATTGCTGGTCCGCCACTTAATGGTCATCCTAGTGGTTGCTCCCTTTTGCAGGTATGGCCCCCGCACCAGATCAACCTGCCCAGCAAGGATTCCTATGGCCTGAAGATCAAAACTGATATCTGAACTTGTCTCACTTCGTTGATGGACTTCTACCACAATGACATTGGTACCTTCAATCAAAAGATGTGGGAATAAAGTGAGTGATTTGATCGCATTGTCTCCACTGCTACTTATTGCAAATGAATCATAACCAATAAGTCCTTCAGCCATATTGATTCTCCACACTTCAGTTCCATTAACGTATACGACCGCACCGTCGTCATACAAAAGATCTAATTTGAGTGCACTGTATATAGATGTATCTCCTATTTCAAGCTGTCTTCGGAAATACGCTGTGTAAATGGAAGAATTTATTACAGTAGCCTCGTCTCCATCACCATAACCCAGTTGTGCAGTATCGCTCGGCCAGGCAGTATCTACAAACTGTGGATCACGCCAAGAATATACACCTTGATCAACGGGCTCTATTCCTAAATCATAATAGGACCATTCGGATCCATAGCTGATCAACGTATCATGCGCAGAAAGCAACACATTTTGCAGGCTAATTAACAATATGAAAAACCACCTAATCATCCTTAATTAGTTGATTTATCATTTGATCGATTTGTTGTTCTAAGGCCCGGGTGGATCTTAAAAACCGGTACTTTATGGATAACTCATTTAAGGCTTCTCGGGAAACATAGGCATCTTTAAGTGACAATAAAAAATTGTTAGATTCTTGATATAATTGGGCTCGCTTAAAGTATACTCTTTCTTTCCGGAGTGATGCATTGATTATTTCAGTCTGTATTTTAATAGCTGAATCATATTTTTTCAATTTGCAAAGCAGTTCCACCTTCTTTTCTTGGAATACCATTAGACGGCCTAAGTGAGCTATTCCCTCATCCAGGATGATTATTGCTTCAAGATATGAATCCAGTCTTTCTTCATTTTCCAATAGTTGCACTATTTCCAAAAATCGATCAGGAAGTTTTTTAGGACTATGTTCAATTGCTTTTTTAAGGAAAAATAATCCATTGGTACTGTCTCCTCTTTTGGTAAGGATTTTTCCTTTACTCCAAAGGGCGAGGGAATGGTTTAAGTCTTTTTCGAGGGCATGGTCAATATATTCTAAGGCAAAATCCAATTGGTCTAATTCATACCAGGCTAAGGCAATCTTTATTTGGGCATCTAAATTTGGATTACCTAATTGGGTACTTTTCTCAAAATCCCTAATAGATTTTGTCCATTTTTCTTGCTGAAAAAATAAATCACCTCTCTTTGAATACAAAGTAACATTGTCGGGGCTTGCCTGAATTTGTTTAGAAAGGTGTTCAATCTGAACATCGAGATCGTCATGGATCCTGCAAAGAAAAGACAAAATTAACATAGAAAATATCTTCAACATCATCCTAAATATTGATTTAAATTAAGCGATCCGGAATTTTTAGAAGTTGGTAAGATTTAAGGCTCATCTGTGTGACGATGCAATTGTGGGTAAATCACATAAATATCTAACGGCTTATTAAATATTTAATTACCTGCCATTCATTGATTAAGGAATCTAATTGAAATACAATTTAAGTGAAAAGGAAAATTATTCCATGTGTATTAAGGGTTATTAGGAATTTTGTAAGTAAATTATGAGGTCATAAACTCAGATAAAATGCAAAAAATAAAAACGCTATTATTCTCATTTGTAATTGCTACTTCGATTCAGTCACAAGAAGTGAGTATAAAAAATTTACTCAGCGCCCCTTTTCCATCCAATTTGACTACTTCTCCTGATGGAAGCCACATTGCATGGGTTTTGAATGAAGAGGGTGTACGTAACCTGTATATAGCGGCTACACCGAATTACATCCCAAAGAAGGTTACAAATTATCAAATAGATGATGGACAATCTATCAGTCAGATTCATATTTCGCGGGACAACAGTAGACTATTATTTGTTTATGGCGATGGCCCCAATGAGCAAGGTGAAATTGCAAATCCAACCAGCAATCCTGAAGGAATAAATAGAGAAATCCGTCAGATCAACCTACTGAACAATAAAATAGTAAGTCTGGTTGAGGGAAATAATCCTTCTTATGGACCAGAGGACGAACATATTATTTACATTAAATCCGGGAAAGCCTATCGTTATGACTTTCTTTCTAAAAAGTCGCAGCAGTTATTTATTGCCAGAGGCGAGATAGAAGAGCTTTCGTACTCACCCAAAGGTAATTACATTGCCTTTACTTCGAACCGGGGTACCCATCAATTGGTGGGTTTGTTTGAGGTGGAAGAAAACGCTATAAAATATATTGATCCTTCGGTGGATAGAGATTTGGCCATAGCTTGGTCGCCTACGGGCAATCAGTTGGCATTTCTACGGATTGCCCGGGAGCGCGACCGTCTACCCTTTATGGATCGACGATCAGGATTGGGCTGGGCAGTCATGGTGCATGACGTCAGATCCGGGCTCACTAAAGAAATATGGCGTACGCCGAAAGGACCTGGGAGTGTGTTCAGAGCTATATCGGCTTCCAACCAATTATTTTGGGGTGCTGATAATTATTTGATATTTCCCTATGAAGGAGACGGCTGGACGCATTTGTATAGTATCAATATAACTGATCGTGAGCCCATATTACTCACTGCAGGTCAAAGTGAGGTACAGTTCGTATCCCTTTCCCACAACCGCAGAAATGTTTTGTATTCTACCAACCAAGGCGACAGAGACCGTCAGCATATATGGCAAATCGCTGTGCGAGGTGGAACCAGTATACAATTATCACTGGGAACAGGAATCGAATGGGCCCCAGTTGGTACTATGGATGGCAGAGTTTTTTCTATAGCGTCTTCTGGAACTCAGCCAGCCTATATAGCTGAAGTACGTATTGGAAGAGTAAGGAATATTATGCCCGAAATGTTGCCGCCGGTGTTCAGAATCAACAAATTAGTAGCCCCTGAGCCGGTAGTTTTTAAATCACCTGATGGTTTGAATATTCATGGACAGTTATTTTTGCCAACCAATCAGTCCGGATCTCGCCGACCAGCTATTTTATTCTTCCATGGTGGATCCAGACGGCAAATGTTATTAGGATTTCACCATCGGGGATATTATCATAATACCTATGCCATGAATCAATATCTGGCATCTCAGGGATATGTGGTTTTGTCTGTTAATTACCGTAGTGGCATCGGCTATGGAATGGAGTTCAGAGAAGCCATCAATTACGGAGCAAATGGTGCTAGTGAGTATAAAGACGTATTGGGTGCAGCTGATTATTTGAAATCGAGGAGTGATGTAGATCCGGATCGGATTGGATTATGGGGAGGTAGTTATGGAGGATACCTTACTGCCCTGGGATTAGCAAAAAATAGTGATATTTTTTCAGCCGGAGTTGATATTCATGGAGTCCATGATTGGAATGTAGTAATAAAAAATTTTGTCCCTGGATATCAAGCTGAAAAGATGCAAAGCATTGCTGAGAAAGCTTTCCAGTCTTCCCCTATGGCTTTTCTTGACGGATGGAAATCACCTGTGTTACTTATCCATGGCGACGATGATCGCAACGTACCTTTTTCAGAAACAGTTGATTTGGTAGAACAATTACGTAAACGCAATGTCTATTTTGAGCAAATCATCTTTCCAGATGAAGTACATGGATTCTTGTTGCATAATAACTGGGTAAGGGCCTTTCAGGCAACAGCTGACTTTTTTGATCGAAAATTAAAAAACAAATAGATCTGCTTAAGAGATCGCTGCACTGTGAGAAACGAGAAAAGGAAGATGAGATTGCTGCGCTGTCAGATGTCAGAAAAATCCCTAAACTCATCAACCGCTTATCTTTGATGAGGCTCCATCAGCACAATGAGCTTATCCAAATTTGGATTCCAGTGGGCTAGATTTGTTACTTATAACTTTTACTTTTTGTCCGTCCCTGAAATAAGTTTAGGCCACAAAAGCCTAAAACCTATATCAAGAGGAAAAGATTTTTATTGTCTGTTGGTACTGGTTTTAAACGTTTCAAGGGAGCAATACATCTTTTAATACTGGACCTAACTGTCCAGCAGGAAATACTTTAACGGCATCCGCACCCAAGGTCAGGCCTGATAGATCTCTGTAGGCGTAAAAAGTTATCCGTTGGACTGAATTGCTCAATAGGATAAGAAGCGGGTACCTCCCAATTTGGTGTAATTAGAGTTTGTCAGCAACACTTCACTTTCAAAAACT
>JAHEJC010000390.1 GCA_024639065.1 Lewinellaceae bacterium
ATGGAGTTTTTTTTGAGGTTGCCGTTTGGGTAATGGAGAATCAAAGGTGTCCGGATACCTCCTTCATGGGTCCATTGTTTATAATATCGAAAGGGTGTATTAGATGCATTGGCCCAAGGTTCACGATAAGCTACATACGATCCCTTAGAGCCGATAGCCGTTGTGCTATCGTGCAATTGTCGTCCAGTTATTTCTTCGGCACAACCTCCATTATCGGAAAGAAAGAGAATCAGGGTATTATTCAACTGATCTTTTCTGCGGAGTAAATCGATTATCTGACCGATTCCTTGGTCCATTCGGTCAATCATCGCGGCGTACACCTCCATCCGTTTAGTCCAGAATTGCTGGTTCTGTATCGAAGACCAGGGAGGGATATTTTTAGTACGCTGAGTCAATGCAGGCATGGGATTAAAAAGTGCTAATTGCCTTTGCTTTTCATAGCGCAATATCCGAAGACTATCCCATCCGATTTGGTACTGATTTTTATATTTTTCGATATCCTCTGGAAATGCGTGCAAAGGCCAATGAGGAGCCGTATAGGCAACATAACTGAAAAAGGGTTTTAGTGATTCTGTTGAACTAAAATGTTGCTCCAATTGCTCGATTGTGTTGTCAGTAGTGGCATCAGTCATATAAAACCCTTCGGATGGTGGTTCCCATCGCTGATTGTTTTTCACCATGACCCGGTCTCTGGGCTGATCTTTGATTAATTCCCAATAACTACTGGCACCGCTGATTAAACCCCAATAGTCATCAAACCCCCGTTCCTCGGGCCAGTGATCTGAATGTTCGCCTACGTGCCATTTCCCTGACATATAACACTTATACCCCACTGTCTTCAGTAACTCTGCGATAGTACGACAACTATCTGATCGTAAGTATCCTTGATAAGGCCCCTTCGGCCTTGAGCCACCTGAATGGACAACCATACTACCCATGCCCACCTGATGAGGATAGAGTCCGGTCAACAGGGATGCTCGTGTTGGACAACAGCGCGCTGCATTGTAGAATTGACTAAAACAAACGCCTTGGCTGGCCAGTAAGTCAAGATTAGGTGTTTTGATTTCTGAACCATAGCAACCAATATCAGAGAAGCCTAAATCATCAGCCATGATGAGCAAGATATTCGGCTGATCCCGTATCAATTTGGATTCGGATACACACGAGGCCAAGATTAATATTAAAGCGATAACGTATAAATAGACTTTGGAAGATAACATCAACAATTAGTTCAGTTTGAGTTTTTCCATGGCTGCTTCATTCACCACGAGTCCAAAACCCGGTTCCTGGGGGACCGATAAATAACCATCAGCAAATTCAAAATAATTATCAAACAACTCGTACAAGTGACCATAGTTTTGATGCAACCGCTTGCCTGCATATTCTTGAAAGCTTGCTGCATTGGGTATAGATGCTAGCAATTGTAGGCTTGCTGCAGTAGCTAAGGTGGGTTTGGCATTATGAACCATGATTTGCTTACCGAATGCGTGAGCTAAGGCTGCTGTTTTTTTACATTCGGATATTCCTCCACATTTGATAACATCTGCATTAATGATATCTACATCCGCGATGGTAATCAAATCCTTCATCATCCAGGCACTATATTCATGCTCACCAGCCATGACGGGAATGTCCAGATTTTTTACTACTTGATTCAGCCCTGCATAGTCTTGCTGAAATACCGGTTCCTCCAAAGCGGCAATATTGAAGTGCTCGTAAAGCCGTTTACCCATCATTGTGGCCTGGGCCGGTGTATACCCGTTGTTGAAATCTATGTAGATAAGTGTTTCATCGCCTACTGCTTGCCGAATCTCTTTGACACATTCAAATATATCTTCGTCAGGGTAAGGATTGACATTTTCTTGTCTGATTTGCATCCTGGCTTTCACGGCCTGGTAACCTTCATGAATAAATCCTTCCGCCACTGTAGCCATTTCCTGGGGAGTCATATAATTATTATTTCCTTTGTCTCTCCCGAAGCTTGCATAGACCCGAATTTTTTTCTTTCCGTTTCCGCCTAAAAGCTTGTAAACAGGCACACCCAATAACTTACCTTTTAAATCCCAAAGCGCATTGTCGATTCCTGCCAAGGATCCAGGATGCAATCCACCTACACCAGCCTCCAACCCCTTTAGATATGCTTCTTGCCAAATACCTTCACTATCAAAAGGATCTTTCCCTACCACATACTTCTTAAGTGCCTCTTCAATATAATAAGGGGTGTACTTCCTGTTGGCGCCATCACTTTCACCCCATCCGGATACTCCTGTATCCGTTTCCACTTTCACAAAACAAGCTTTCCTGAACAAAAAACTTTTCACATCCGTAATTTTGATGTCAGCGTTCGAGTAATATTCCTTATAATTGGATCCAGGATTGAGTAAACTCGCTAATCCACCTAATCCGCCAATGGTTAGAAAATCTTTTCTTTTCATTATAATCGTTTCATGAGTCCGGTCCTTCGAGTGCCTCAGGAACCGGTATTATTATATCTCTCACTTGTCAATTCTCTCGCACTATCTGTGCTTATTCTTACAACTACATTAATATTCAATTCGGATTTAACCTTTAACCTTTTTCCCCTATTCCTTTACCTTTCCCCTTTTACCTCCTGTCCTCCGAAGCCGATTGCTGAGCATGTCGATGGATGGCGCAAGTGGATTAATCCTTCACTTTCTTTTTCCAAGCACTTATGACTTCTTTTTCCTTGGCCATCAAGCCGTTCTTCCCCATGAGTAATTTTTCATTTCTTTCTTTATCAATGATTCCTGAATGCCACCAGGTATAAATATCCTGACAGCTGGTCGCTAATGGCCGATAAGTTAGACCATTCGAAACCGCAGCTTCAAAATTTATCCTCGCGGATCCGAAGTTATTGCCAATGGGCATGATCCAGGGAATAGACCAATAAATGTCCAGTTTTTTAAGAAATTCATGATCCTCAACCATAATAAAATCACAGGTGGCGCTAAACGATCCGTGCACGCCGTATATAAAGCCGTGCATGCCCGTAGTTGATGGAGGACCAACCGTATTAAAGGTGCCGATCGTTTTTTTCTCAAGCAAGCGGATCATCCATTCCGCCACATCCCGAACATCAATATATTGTACTGGATCATTTTCCTTGCCAGGTATCAGGACATGACCGCCAAGCGGTATACGAATGGGCCAATAAGTAAATCGATCAGTTCGGTCCCCAGGACCCATCATGTAAGTAGGTCTTATGATCAGCGTTCGATCTTTTCCAAAATTATTTTGAGCAGCAAGCTCAGAATTCGTTTTCATGACGCCATAATCATATTCCAGTTTTTCCTCCTCATTAATACCAGCCGGAACCTTGCGTACCAGTTGAGTATCTTCTTTTATATTCTCGGTTAAGTATGGATAGAAAACACCGGTTGAAGAGGTATATAGATAAGCATCTACGGAATCCTTGAGCAATGCGGCCGTTTTTTCGGTCCAATGAACGCGATGGCCAGAATTGTCGATGACAGCATCCCATTGCCTACCTTTCAATGCTTCCAAATTGTCTTCACGGTCACCTACCAACGATTCAACATGATCAAATTTGTCCGTATGAATGGTAGGTTTAGTCTTTCCACGAGTAAACGTGGTTATCTGATGACCTCGTTCCAGGGCATAGGCGATTTGATGAGGCCCCAAAAAACTAGTCCCTCCCAAGATCAATATTTTAAGTGGTTCATATTTTTGAGTCAGATTTACTTTTTCCTCAGTTTGACTAGGTCTTGCCAATAAAGGAGAACCCATGGCCGCTAAGGCAGAAATTTTAAAACTATTACTAACAAATTTTCGTCTTCCTTGATGTTTTAGGAAATTATTCATTTTAAAAAATTTATTGTGACTTCTATGTAGCAAAATAATCGATCTCTTAAAAATAAGCAATTTGATAATAAGAATTACGGAAAGTATGCAGATTGCTTCGCTGCGCCTGCTGCCGCAGGCGGCCCAAGAAAAGATAATCGTCATTGCGAGTCCTCCCGCAGGGCTCCTAAGTTATCCGCCGTTACTCCAACCCAAGTGTCATTGTCAGGAGATCACACAATTTCCATTGAGCATAATGAGAAAATGATAAGAGTAGTTGTAAACCTTTGGCTACTACAAAAGAAGAAAGTAAGGTCCTATCAATAAATTTTTGGGCTATATTATTGGGTGCTACGTAAATATCAAACTCCCAAGATTGATGAAGTCGGTGCGGGTTGGCTTTGACAGCCAAGTGGGTGTGCCTGCCCGTCCGAAGCTGCCGGAAGCTTTTAGCGCAGGCGGGGGAGCCAGCTAAGGGCGTGGGTATTTGGCTGTCTTGATTTTTTTTGTTTCGTTTTTTTAATCTAAGGAAAAAATGAAAAATCAAGTCCACTTTAGGTTTGTTACTCGAATTTAAATTGAGCAAAATGAGTAAGTGACAATAGATCGCAGACAGCAGGCCGCCAAAGAAAAAAAAGAGTCGTCATTGCGAGTCGTCCTGTAAGGCGACGAAGCAATCCGTTACCACATCTGGAAGGAGTACTTATTTCAAGACTGTCGTTTTCTGTTTCACAGATTGCTTCGATACGCTCGCAATGACCAGAAAGTGGGGGCGGCCATTCGCCGCTTTGGCGGATTGTTTCACTTCGCCTTTCTTCGACAGTACTATTTAAATAGCTCTTCCGTTTAGAAATTCAATTCGTAGTCTGATATTACAGGTGTATACGCACTACCCAACACCGGTTTTGGGATTTCTAAGTCCTCCGGCGAAGGTGACACCCACTGGCTTTTGGTACCTTCTAATTCTAAACTTCCTTTTTTTTGATCCAAGGTGGCTATAGCATATAATGGGTCTTGATAAAGGGCCATATTGGGCAGTGTTTTCTCATCATGTACCTTGGACTGCTTGGCCAGGTAATGCTCCCTACCTTGCAGCCAATGATAAGACATACTATTTATTTCTAAATAGTTGATGCCGTTTTGAATATGATGGAAATCGATGTGGTTATGACCATTCATGCAGCAAATAATTTTATTAACCTGAGCTTCCATAATTCGCTGGATAGCTAACCTGTTTTTTACCCCCCATTGATAGTGCCAAAGACTTTGGTGAGAAAATATAATGGTTGGTAATTTTGTAGATTGCAGGTCGGCCTTAAACCATTCAATTTGTTCAGTATTGATAAAGGTGCGTAGAGTATCATCTACGTAAAAATTCGCATGGTCATAATCAACATATTTCCCTCCCTGGTACATATGATTAGCATCCAATATGATAAAATGAACACCATTAAAATCAAATGAATAATAGGGATCAGGCATTTCCCAATAATCTAACATTTCTTCTTTGGAATTTTTATCCATGTCATGGTTGCCGAGGACATGATACTTTGGGCCAGGAAATGTATTCCAAATGTTCATAAACGAATCATTCTCCTTGATGCCCATGCAGAAGTCCCCCATTTGAATGATAAAATCCAGTTGCTCGTCCATGGCTTTAGATATGAAGACCTCCAGTCTTTCTCTAGCATCGGGCATGAGATCACAATGCACATCGGCTACGATACCAATGCGAAGTGGGTTTTCGAAATGGGAGTCGACTCCCTTATTGACCGGTAAAGCAATCGTTGGAGCCAGAACAGAAGCAAAGGCTCCAGTACTTGCATGATGGATAAATTTTCTTCTGTTCATTAATGTAAAGATAGAGGTAAAAGGACAAAGGGGTAAGGAAAAGGAGCGAAAGCGCTTTAATTCTTAGTCAATAAACTTCCATCCGCTTTCTGTTTTCCGACTTTTAGGCAATACCCAAGATCGATTGAACGAATCTCTAATTACTACTCAGCCGTGACAAAGTATCAAAATAAATCGGTTCCTGAGGCTCCCGAAGGGCCGATTATTATTTTAGATAATAAAATCAACTGCCATCGGCTATCCGCTGTCCGTTTTTCCGACTATTAGCTAAATACCAAGTTCGATTAACCGAATCTCTAATTACTGCCTACTGCCTACTGCTTACTGTTTACTGATTACTACTTACTGATTACTGTTTATCCGTGAAAA
>JAHEJC010000391.1 GCA_024639065.1 Lewinellaceae bacterium
TGATTGATTATTCTCAATAAATCCCTGGATTTTTTGTTCTAACTGTTCTCGCTGTCTGCGGTATTCGGGATCCGCATCCATTTTCTGCTGATGAATAAAATCAGTCAAACATTTTTTAGTTTGAGCTTGGGTAGAAATCGTGCAAAAAGGAAGAATTAATAGAAATAAGCCTACTTTTTTCAGTATGGTTATTTTGTTAGTTCTGTTGCAAAACATTGATATAAAATTGGTTTTAGCAAATGAAGATCGCACTTTCATCATGATGGATTTTCGTTGGATAATTCTTTTATTAATTGTTTACTACTTGATAAGTATCTTAGCGTATGCCTAAATTCATTAACAACTCCTTGATTTAACAACCCATTTTTTATCTCCACTTCTTATATCATTAATACCAGGACAATCAATCCAAGTGTAGCTTTCCTCAAAGAAGGTCGAATGGACTTAATGTGAATTGATGGGTTGAAAGATTTCAGAGCTTTTAGCCGCTTATTTACTTTGCAAATATCTAATGGGGGAATCGCTATTTGGGAAAGTTCCTGAGTTTCACCTTCTGTTGATTCTACACTAAGTAAACCTAATTCAAATCCTCTTCGAATTAGTCCTGCAATATTCTTTACAGAAAGTTTTGACAGTAAATTTTTGCGGTGTGATCGCACCGTATGGTTGCTAATAAAAAGTTTTTTCGCAATTTCACCTGAGGTATGTTCATGGGCTATTAAGTTCAGGACCTGTAACTCGCGATGGGATAAGTTGATCATTTTTCAATAGTGCTTTTAAGGTTGAAACGTAGATTTTTAATAAACAAGCGGGAGGTATACTTTTTAGCAAAAATGAAGTATTACATTTAAGAAGTATCATATCCACATTTTTTTGATAAGTTATTAATGTGTTGTTACCATATGGATTCGCTTTCTAAACAATCTAACGCAATGTGAACATTTAACTTATGAAAATCGAATCACTCAGGACGAAGGCACCTATTTTTTGATCGAAGGAGGGTATTTTTTTATCGAACGAATTTTTCGGTGACTGCAGTTTGTTTTCCCTTTTATGACACATGTTTTTGATGCCTTGGCAGAGCCGATGCGGTCGATGTAAACGATAAATCACTAAGCCCAATTTGCTGGCTGGTTGGATTATCCTGACTTTGATTAGTTAACATATATTTGACGATAACCTGAGATACTAGAGTATCGCCAATATTGTATTGGATATTTGCCAATGATTCTGTTTCTAAAACACCCATGCAGGATGAGTCACCGTCGAGCCGTCAATATAGGATTCACTGGATTCCTGATTCCTGTAAGCAGGATCCTAAATGAAAAAAATGTAGTATCCAGGGTGGACTGATAAGCATTGTTATAAATTTCTAAGGCATCATCCCAGTTCGGACCATCCAGTTCAGTATCCAATCCTGATCAACATCCTGTAAAGTAAATTGAAGGTTGCTCACCGGTCATCAAAACTGAGTATAACCTACAAATAATCATTTGTGTGCTGCATAGATTTGTCGAAACCCAGGGTTAAATAACCAGTTTCTCCACCTTGCATATCTTGTTCAAAGGATAGAAAATCAGCACCGTATTGAGGGACCATTTCAAATGTTGATTGGTGATTATCTAATATGCTATCCCAGGACACAGTAAGTTTTATTGATTCTTCAGTATCGCTAAATATCGAACCACTGGTAATGCCTATTTCATCCGCTAAGTTTTGTGCTTCCCATCTGATGGTTTGTCCTGTCAAAAGGATAAGTAAAATGATGAATACGAAAGAGGGAACCTAATTTGCATAGTGTTTACTTTATTTATTACTCTAAAAAAAATTAAATAATGGCGATCGGGTTGCGATCACAATAATCAATGCATTAGGTATCTAAGAAGGTAAGAATCAAGTAATAATTGGCTAAAACTATATATATAATACATTATGTATATAAATGATAATGAGAAAAAAAGTAATATTTAACAAAGTTAGCAGATTGTACTTAGTCAGCAGTATACCTTTACCTAAGTGCTTTCAGAACGGAGCAAACAGTAGATACCATGGCTGAGGTAATATCCAAATGCAGTACGAAGCGTATGGTATTTTCGCCAATATCTATTGCTGAAATTTGTTGATTGGCCAATTGTTGAATAAAAACTTTGGCGGTTACTTCAGGTTGAAGCTTAAAAACAATGATATTTGTATAAACGGGCAAGACTTCTTTAATCAGCGGGCTGGATAAAAGTGCTTGTTCGATTTTTTTTGCGTGTTGATGATCGATGGTTAATCGATCAATATGATGATCCAAGGCATATATCCCAGCGGCTGCTAGATAACCACTCTGACGCATGGCTCCACCCATGACTTTGCGAAATCTTCGAGCTTGAAAAATAAAGTCATTATTGCCGATTAATAATGACCCCACCGGGGCCCCTAAACCCTTAGATAGGCAGATAGAAATACTATCGAAAAGTGCTCCAACTTCTTGAGTTGAAGCATCGATTTCTGTGAGTGCATTAAATATTCGGGCTCCATCCAAGTGCAGTTTAAGATGGTGTTTTTTACACGTTTCGGAAATAGCAGCCATTTCTTCCAAAGTGTAATATCCACCTCCAGCTTTGTTGCAGGTATTTTCGATAACCACTAACTTTGAATGCGGGTACCATTCGGCATGAGGATTAATAGCTTTGCGAATATCCTCGGGTGTAAGCTTACCGTTTATGCCATGGATCAGGCGAATAGATATTCCCGAGTGGAAACTATAACCACCATTTTCGTACTGATATACGTGTGATGTTTGGTCACAAATCATTTCGTCCAATGGGTTTGTATGTGCCTTTATAGCTAATTGATTGGTCATGGTTCCGCTAGGGCAAAAAAGCGCAGCTTCCTTCTTAAATAAATTAGATACCTTGGATTGAAGTTTGTTGACGGTTGGGTCCTGATTGAAAACATCATCCCCAACTTCAGCTTTGAACATTGCCTCTAACATGCCTGGAGTAGGTTTGGTTACTGTATCACTGAGTAAGTTTATAATCATGAGATTTCGCTATTTGAATGTCGAAATATCACCCCATTTAAACAGAAAAGAAGCCATTACAGCTGCACCAAAATTTGCAATGATATATATCCAAATATTTTTCCATGCCAGTATTCCAAATGCGCTTAAGGATACTGCTGCTGCAGGATTTAACGCGGCTCCCGAAATAGGTTTAAAGATAAAAAGTAAAGCAATAACTAATAATCCAATAGCTAAACCATAGTAAACCGGAGGATTAGGAGAAGGCAAAAGAATAACTTTTATATAAACAACGATGAGTAAAAATGTCCCTAGAAACTCTACAATCAATGCTGGGATTATTTTCAAAGCAGGTGGTAGGGGCTCAGGGGTTCCAATACTGTTCAACAAGAATCCTCCCAAGAATGCGGCCAGAACTCCGCCTAATAACTGGGCCGTACAGTAAGCAATAAATTCGGTTCTCTCCATCCGTTTAAGTAGATGAATCGTAATACTTATTGCTGGATTGAAATGAGCTCCGGATATCGAATATCCAGTATAGATTAAAGCTGCAAGGACCGCTCCAATCGCCAATGATGCAGATGGAGTAAAGTTGCTTTGGGCGCTCAGGACGATGGTTAGCACTAAAAAAAAGGTACCGATAAATTCTGTTATGTACTTACGCATCTGGTCATATATGTGGTCTTCAACAAATGTAAGAAAAGATATCGAGGTAACTCATTCAAGAGGTAAGTCAAGATAAGGATAAGTGCAAGTTCAAAAATGAACTTCAAGATAGGGATCAAGGACAGGAGTAAAATAGATACACCCACACCCAACTTATGGATTTGCAGACACCCAAACTTCACCATCTTCGAAGACTTCCTTTTTCCAGATCGGCACGGTTTTTTTTAGGGTATCAATTATATATTTACAAACGGTAAATCCTTCAGCACGATGCGGTGTTGCAACAGCAATGTAAACTGCCACGCCGCCAACAGGTAAAATACCAATTCGGTGCTGGATAGCCACTCTAATTATATCATAATCCGCCGAAATTTTATCCACAATCTTCCGCAGTTCTTTTTTGGCCATTGGTAGGTATGCTTCAAACTCTAATCGGGTTACTGATTTATTCGAAGAATTATTCCTTACGGTACCGGTAAAGGCGACTATACTGCCAGCTTCAGGAGATAATACCCATTGATAGAGCGTTTCAATGTCAATATCCTGTTCTACAAGATCAATTAGAACCTCCATGATTCAAATTTATAAGAAAATTTAACCCCCACTTACGGGTGGGATTATGATTACTTCATCAAGGACATTCAATTGAGTTTCATCGGAAACATACTCTTCTTTAATAGCAAAATCTAAATGAGCCAGTTTATTAAATTCCGGGTAAATTTCCACTAAATGGTCCTTCAGAGTAGATATGGTGGCACCTTCCTCTATTTGGATGGTTAAGGTTGATCCTGCCATAATATCCTTAGCCACCCCAAATGCAATCAATCGTATTTCCATGATTATTGAATTTACTAATTTTTCATGACATCAAAAATCTTATCTAAAATGAAAGGAATTGCTTAACCTATCTTTCTTCGTTTGAAATCCATTCTTTATACTCTTGCTGGGTATCAATATCAACTAGCACAGTTTCTTCAGTTTCTACCAAAAGCCAATGTTTCCTGTAATTTTGGATGACGGATTTGCAACCATTTGGCTCATCACAATCTTGTAACAAAGATTTATAAGAAGGGGCAAAAACTGAAGGATGTGATATAATCTCTCCAGCATGACTTCTTATAATGAGCTGATTGTGAAAGTTCGTTTCGTATGCTTTGAGTAAATTATCCAGATGCTTAATACTTATTCCTGGAGTATCGGTCGTACCAAGTAAGAAACCGGTAGAAGAAACCATATGCTGGAGCCCTTTATGTATGGATGAGGTCATTCCGGTTCGGTAATTTTCATTATATATCAAGGAGATTGGTAATCCGGCCAGTTCTTGAGTAATCTTTTTCCATTCATATCCCACGACAACCAGTATCTCTGAAAATGAGGCTTTACAATAAGACTTCACTACTTTTTTAATCAAAGTGGATTTCCCTAACTGAAAGATTAGTTTGTTTTCTTGGCCCATCCGCCTTGATTCTCCAGCAGCTAATAAAATTGCCGATATCAAGATTGCGCCATTTTAAGATCAAAGTTCTTTAGGAAATTATGGATCACTGGATGAATCATTTTCTCAATGATCGGGAGACCGATTTTCCGAATCAGTCCTTCCATGGCTAAAGACCCTTCATACTCTAGTAATGTTTCAGGATACAATGGATTAAGCGTTACCAGGCAAAGCCCTTTTACTGAACCGACAGGGCTTTGTTGGGTCAAGTTAAGACTGAATTGTTTTTCAATTTCAATTCTTTCTAATTGAATCCGTCCTTCAAACCTACGCTTAAATGGTCCAACTTTTATATGTGTCGACACGTTATATACATCTTTTTCAACTTCCCGAATGGTGCTCACTTCTGGTGTAAGTCTTATGATGAATGCCGGATCTAACATGGTTTCCCAAATTAATGATGGAGAAGTTTGCAATTCATATTTACCGTTAAAATTCATATAATAGATGTACTTGCTGTTTAATAAACTGGGAAGGTCGCTATTTAGTTCTACACTAATTTTATATTTCAGGATTGTCTTTTTGCTGTTCAAGCCATTCCTTTAGTTCATTCAACTTCATCATGCACTGCAAAGGAGTCATATTGGAAATATCCAGTTGCAAGATATCTGCTTTAAGTTGTCCGGCCGTCTCATCTACCGTTTCAAAAATACTTAACTGTAAGGTATTGACAGCTTCAGATAATACTTGTTCATTGGATTCAATCGATCCGGAGGCATGTGCCGTCCTTTGTTCCAATAACTTTAGTAATTGGGTTGCACGTGATAGAACATCTTTAGGCATTCCCGCCATTTTCGCTACGTGGATACCAAAACTGTGGCTACTGCCTCCGGCTTGTAATTTTCTCAAAAAAACAAT
>JAHEJC010000392.1 GCA_024639065.1 Lewinellaceae bacterium
TTCCAACTGGCCATGCTTCCAATAAATATCCAGCGTCAAACCACCTCTAGCTTTCAATCCTTTAATATGTCCTTCTTTCCATTGAGGCGGCAAAGCAGGTAAAATCCGCACGGTATTTTGTTCATGCGATTGCAACAACATCTCTGCTATTCCGGAAGTGTATCCAAAATTGCCATCTATTTGAAAAGGTGGATGACCGTCAAAGAGGTTATCATACATTGATTTTTGAAACAATAACTGAATGTGTTTATGTGCCATCTGTCCATCTAAAAGACGGGCACTACAATTGATCAACCAGGCCCTACTCCAACCGGTACCTGCACCTCCATTTTTCAAACGATAATCCAACGTCTTTCTGACTGATTGAAATATTGCTGGTGTTTTATCCTTGGAAACACTAGTTCCTGGATGAAATCCGTAAAGATGAGACATATGACGATGACCAGGTTCAGGCTCATCGTACTCCCGGTCCCATTCCAAGATTCGACCATCTTCACCCAACACAAAACCGGGCCTTAACTGTTTTCTTTGCAGCTCAACTTTAGTCGACAAGGTATCCTCTATTCCCAAAATATTACTAGCTTGGATAAAATTGTCAAATACTTCCGCAATCACTTGTTGATCCATAGCACTCCCTAAACAGGTAGCTACCTGTTCACCCTCCCGAACGAAGAAACGGTTTTCCGGAGAAGTGGAGGGAGCTGATATCAATGCCCCATCACGAGGATCTGTTATGATCCAATCACTGTAAAAATTCGTAACAGCCCTCATCGCCGGAAAGGCACGATCTCTTAAAAAATTAGTATCCTGTGTAAATTCAAAATGATTCCAGTAATGTTGCATCAGCCATCCACCTGCTCCTACCGAGCAACCCCAATAGGCCGTTGGTGCTCTCAACCAAGTTGGCGCCCACAAGTCAGTCGCATGGGGAATAAAAGCACCATTGCAACCAAAATTCTTTCGTGCAGTTACCGTACCATTTTCTACTAAACGATCAATGTAATCAAATAACGGTAAGTTGAGCTCATCCAGATTGGTAAGATTAGCTGGCCAGTAATTCATTTGTAAATTGATATTCAAATGATAGTCAGCATTCCACGGTGCCTCAATATGTTGATTCCACAATCCCTGAAGGTTGGCTGGGTTAGTGCCTGGACGAGATGAACTGATCAATAGGTACCGACCATATTGGAAAAGGAGTGCTTCTAATCCCAGATCAATGGAATCATCCTTTATTATTGCCAACCGTTCATCTGTAGGCAAAGAATCTAATACTTGCTGGGTCAATTGTAATTTTGTTCTATTATAAAACTGTTGGTGATCCTGAATATGATCCTGCTCAAGTCGCTCCATTGAAACGGTAGAAAGTGATTCCAGGTCCCTACGATTCTGATTGGTGTAGTCCTCTTGATAATAGGATGAATTGGATACCAGAAACAAGTTGGCTCTTTTCACTTTTTTCATCTCCAGATAATTAGTACCCCTAATCACTTGTCCTCCTTGATGATCAATTTTTAAACAAGTTTCAAAAGCCACGCCTTCTAAAATCGGGTCTGGTTCAGAATCAAAATACGCCGTGCGTTGGGTAACCTGTCCGTTCATAATAAGCAGGCCATTATCATCTATATTAACCTCCACCGTAGGATGCCCATCGTCATCTGGCCTGGTGAGTCTGACTTTGCCATTCAACCCTTCCGGTGCCTGCGTCGATATTTCGATTATGATCGCTTGATGTGGATGCGATACAAATACCTTTTCGGTTACCTGATTTCCATTGGTTTTATAAGATACCACTGAGATGGCTTTGCTAATATTCAGCGCTCGGTAGTAATCCGTGATATTCTGATGATCAAAGTCAATGAATAAATCACCCAGGGTTTGATGCGAACGGACTACTTTCTTACGTGAAAATTTTTCAACAAATAGTTGATCAGCTTCATTGTTCTTACCATCAAACAACAAGCTTCTAATTTTATTAAGATCGTCAATATTACCAGAGGGCTCATCCCATCCCTTATCAGCAGGCCATAAGGAATCATCATTTAATTGAATGCGTTCGTTAGATGTTTTTCCAAAAACCATTACACCTAAACGTCCGTTTCCCAACGGCAAGGCTTCTTCCCATTCCGTAGCCGGTTGCTTATACCACAAAACATCATCTGGAGATGCCTCGCTGATATCCTGGCTTATACAGGACGAAAGCATAAAGATAATGGCTATCAAGTAACACATACTATTTGAATTTGTACATTTCATTTTAAATAAATTTAATTCAAAAAGTTTTCTATAAGTGTAAAATAATTATATGCAGGATAATGAATAATACTTAATTTAGGAAGATACCCATAATCGTTACGGTGAAAAGTGAAAAAATCAAGAAAATTCGTCCTTGGAATTAAGGTCAAAAGTGACTCTAGTATTGGTGATCAGCTGAGCCATTATAATGAATTCATCATTCTCAATTTTTTGATTTAATGAGTCCAAACCTTCCCCCTTTATAAAAAAATTAATACATACGTAGCTCTTTTTTGTGATAAAGCAACTTCAACAAAACAATACAAAATAATGAGGAAACAACGAAAATAAAAAATCTCCGACCTCAGAATGAGGTCAGAGGTGAAGAAATTAGATTAATATCATAAATTATATCAAGGCGGTTAAAATGGCGTAAACCAGGCCTGCCACTTCAGCTAAAGTTTTCAACACTGAAAAAAATAAAAAGCTATTTTATTTGAATCCAATTTCATGTCATACATTCTACAAATCCTGCCGGAATATTTTTCCTAAAATGATAAATAACTCAGCATGATTTTTTTCAAAAAGGTCCGATCGATTGAAAAAATACTCGCTAACCACACTCAAAAACTCAATTTCGCTGCAAGCTCCATAAAGATTGATATGTGAATGTTTTGATCGTATTGCCTCTATTTCCTAAAAATATTTGCTGGTTTTTTTGAAAATACTTTTACTTAAGGCGCTCGTTGAGGTAACTGAATCCACTCACTAATGTTCAAGTCGCACTGATCTGTCAGGAATTGTTATATTATCACCGAAACAGCGATTAGATTTACTTAATAAATTAGGGAATTATGTCAGAGATACCAACAACAATCAATATAAAAGATGATGTCCTGGACCTGATCAGTCAAAATGACCAGGTTGGGCTAACCGAACTTTTAGAAAAAACCAGTCACAAGGACATCATCCATTTGATAAGCCACCTGACCCGGAACCAGCAAATTAAGCTTTTCACGTTGTTATCGCCCAGTGACGCCGCAGAAGTCATGGAGGACATCCCAGAGGCACAGGCCGTAGATATCATTGAGGATATGGAAGTCGTGGACGCAGCTTCAATTCTCAACGAAATGGAAAGCGATGAGCAAGTAGATCTCATTCAAGAACTCCTTGATGACAATGCCCAAGCCATTCTGGACGAAATGGAACCAGATGAAGCAGCTACGGTTAGGAAACTGCTTACCTATGAAGCCGATACGGCCGGCGGAATGATGCATACTGAATATTTTTCTTTTTTACAAAATTGGCCGCTCACTCGTGTTATTGAGGATCTGCGTGGAAATGCCAAAGAGTATTTAGATTATCCGTTGAAGACCATTTATGTGATTGACGAAAATAATAAACTGACCGGAGTACTGGGAATGCAGGACCTGTTGCTGGGACAACCCGATACCAGGCTTTCAGAGATCGGGAAAAAAGAATTTATTTCTGTAGATCACCATTCAGCATTTTCCGAATTGGTGGAATCTTTTGACAGCCACGATCTCTTTGGCGTTCCGGTTGTCGACGATTCTCAGCGCCTGGTGGGCATTCTGCTTAGAAAGGATGTGCTGGAACAAGAAACAGAGCGAATAGCCCTGGAGCATATGGAAAGTCAGGGTATTGTCGGAGGGGAGGAATTACGTACGATGCCGGTCTTATTGCGTGCCAAACGTCGATTATCCTGGCTGTCTGTTAATATTGTTCTGAATATTATTGCGGCTAGCGTTATCGCCTATCACCAAGATGTGTTGAGTTCGGTGATAGCACTGGCCGTCTTCCTTCCAATTATTTCAGATATGAGTGGTTGTTCCGGGAATCAGGCCGTTGCGGTAAGCATGAGGGAGCTTTCTTTAGGCGTAGTGGCGCCTAGAGAAGTGATGCGGGTGTTGTGGCAGGAAATATCGGTCGGTTTGATCAACGGATTGGTGTTGGGCGTTTTAATCGGGATGGCGGCTATTTTGTGGAAAGGGAATATGTACCTCGGTCTGGTGGTCGGCGGTGCGCTAACCCTCAATACAATATTGGCGGTGGCCTTAGGCGGTACCGTTCCTTTATTGCTAAAGGGTATGAAAGTGGACCCTGCACTGGCGTCCGGTCCAATCCTTACAACGATCACCGACATGGTAGGGTTTTTTCTTACCTTGACTTTTGCCGCTTTAGCCCTGGTTAAATTAGGTGGACTCTGAACGCTGACACTCAGATTAGCTATAGCAAGCTATTGGTTCCGTATCCTAATTTAAGCCCATGGGATAGGTAGATATGGTCGAAGCCGTACCCAGTGAATTTGAGGTGTGGAAATTACACCAATGGGCATGCGTTGCTAATTGTAACACGGCTTTCATCCCAAGTGCTCTCCAGAAACAGGTTCAGGAATCGTTCTTCACAAATTTCAAATGCCCTAAACAAACTAATCGTTTAAATTATGATTGTAAAGCATCTAAGTGCCGCATAAATTCAGCCCACTTACCTTGCACATTATTACCCATAGCATCACTAAACGATTTGCTAAAAGGAACTCCTTCCAGCAGACTTTGAACAAATTGTTTAAAATGTAAAGCGTCAGCATCAGCCAAAAAGGTGACAAACATTTTTACTTGATAATGAAACATGGGTCCTGAAAGATTATTTAAATTTTTCTGAAACGAGTCAAAAACTCCGCCTCTTTCTTGCACGATAAAGTGATTACCTTTTAAAATATAATTGATGGCTTCGCTATCTCTGATCCCTTCTCCTCCACTGCCAGAGACATAATCCGCAAAGCCTTCTCTAAACCATTGAGGAATTTCCCGGTCTTTAAAAAATCCTAAACGCTGCCGGAAATGAAGATGGGATAATTCATGGATTAACGTTTCTTTATGGGTGTCTTTTCCTTCAAAGTTAAACGCGCTGGGTGCCAGGTAAATAGCTCCTCGGAGCGCCGTTCCTCGTACCGGATATAATGATCTTGTTCCTATATATTCGCTTAGACTCTTCTGGGATGCGCAGATATAAACGTTGAATGATTCTTTAAAAGGACTGAATTGTTTTTCATGAATTGTTTGGACCGCATTTGAAAAATGGCTGGCAATTTTATCCCCATATGCTTTTGCTCCTGGCTCGTAAAGTATCCGGTGGTTAACCTCATTTTCAATAAAATGACGCTTGGTCTTGGTCAATGCAGTCCAATACGGAGATCGCATAAGCAAGACCAACAGGGACAATAAGCTTATACAGAAGATGATAAAAAGTGTCTTTTTTCTATTCATGATATTCTTTAATTCAATCTTGCAAATTTCTCGTAAAGGAACTCGGATAAATTAAATTCTTGCAATAGATGATGGCCTGCACTCTTTATAGTTATTATTTGACTTTTTGTGGAAATATTTGAAAGACAATTTTGACATTCGGTCCATTTTTCATTAAATAAATTTCGGTTATAACTTTCTGGCCAATTATGATTACTTCCATGAATAATAATTAAGGGAATTTGCAATGGTGGAATTTGCTCTAAAAATTTTCGATTCATTTCTGAGGCTTCGTATTCCTTTCTCTCAAAAAAGGATACTTCAAGACGATGCTGGACTAGAATTGAATCTCGTTCTTCATACTGCTTTTCAGTTAAACTAGATTGAATTAAATCTTCCCATTTTGTGCAGGGAGACTCAATCAAAACCAATGCTTGAACTCGATTTGCAAAAAGATGTGAAAATGTTCTGCCATAAAATCCTCCAGCAGAATGACAAACTAAAATAAGCTCATTTTGTATTT
>JAHEJC010000393.1 GCA_024639065.1 Lewinellaceae bacterium
CATCATTTGAATCCCACATAGAAGTATGATCCTTGCTGAAAATACTATCTCCTTTATCGGTGTAGACACTCATAGTTATGCTAGTTTCGTAATGATCTGTTGTGGAAGTAGAGGATGAAGAGGAAGCTTTTCCACTTCGGGAAAAAACAGCACCTATAAGTCTGTTTGCACCACTTCCACTGCCAGATTTTTCGGCACTTTGATAAGAGCTACGGCTATAGCTTGAGCTACTCGTGGAGGTCTTATTTTGAGCGATGGTACCTTGAATCACATATTCTACATCAAGAATATTACAGATCTCCCCCATGGTGAATCCCCGTCTATTGTTATTGTTCACACCCGCCTTAATCAATAAGGCATTGGTCGTATTAGGATCCTGTAATTTTAAATTCCCCAAATGACTACTCAAAATGGCATAGGCTTCATTTTGAACTTTGAATGTCATTTCTTGCCCCGCCGAACTATTATCTTCTAAAAACATGAAAGGCAATATACCTACTTTGTTGTGATGACTGGCAAGGCTCCCGTCGGCGGAATTATTTGGTTGATCTTTATTACTTGCCGCATCTATTGAATTTGACGCTTCTGGCTTGTTAAAAAATTCAATTCGACCACTTGCAAAAGTTATTTTTAGAATATCACTCTTCTTGAAGGTGTAAGTAAGGGCTTCTCCTCTATGCACAAATTTTAGGTAATCGTCGCCAATCTCAGTCACACTACCTATATTTTCATTGCCATCTAACATGAGCATTACATCCCCAGCATTTTGAGCCATAAGGGATATCTGTATCGAAAAGATCAAAATCAATGAAAAACTTTTTAAAATTGGTTGCATGAATATTAATTTGCAATAAGTAAACAATGAGCTGGTGAACGTTTGAGTAGATTGTAGTCATCTCTGAATTTATTCCAGAGATGACTATTATTTTTACTGAGGTTCAAGATTCAATAAATCCAATTTAGAATCCAATTCGAATCCCGGCATTAGCCACGAAGAAATGCTTCTTGGCATTATCATCGTTGATATTTTCGAAAACATCTGTCAATCCAAAACGGTAGGCGAGATCAACAAAAAGAATACTAATATCTAACCCTGCGCCTACAACTCCACTTATCAACGAATTTTTGATATTATCCTTTGAAAAATCGGTAATAGCATCATCGAGCTTCTCCGAAGCGGTTATCGCGAAGTTCGGTCCTACGAACGCTCTCATGCCAAAAGTGGCACTTTCTTGTTCAAAAAGACGAAAGCCGAGATAAACAGGAATGTTGATTCGACTAATATCTATGTCTCCAACATTTTCAAGAGTAAGACTAGTGGATTCCCAATTGACACCCGGCTGTATATAAATAGTACCGCCGATTTGAAGATCCGCTCCAAATTGGAAACCCACATTCCCTTTCCATTTAAATGTAGCTACATCTTTAGTTAATGAAGGCGCATTAATCCCAACTTGAGGTCGAAGTGAAATTTGGCTCTTCGCAAGAGAAGGAATTAACAACATAATTCCTAACAACATAAATAATTTAATTTTCATCATTATTAGTTTTTTTAAAGGAACTCAAAATTGAATTTTTGGTTCTTCAGAGGCTATCATTATTCTTGCAAATTCTATAAGAAATCATGCATCAGCATGTTTCCCAACCAAGGTGATGTACTTTTTTGATTGATTGTAATCTAATTCGAAATGGGCTAGCCCCAAAGCACTATTTTTTAATTTCTCACACGAATCCATATCGTGTTTAAGGCATAGCATTTTATATTTACCCATTGGATGGGGTTTAATGAACTTCACCAGGCATCAATCTTAGCTTCACTAAGGATATAATTTGTTGATTTTGAACCATCAGAAATAAGATTTGTTTCAAAATTATTCCTGGAACTAAGGTGGAAAACATTGTATTATTATGAAGTCAATCCTACTATATGTTAGCGTTTTTGTTACGCTCCTCAGCTTCAATCAACACTTAGCTGGCCAGGATAAAATCTATGAATTCAGGCATTTATCTATCGATGACGGTCTTTCTCAAAATCTTGTTTATTCAATAACTCAAGATTTTCGAGATTTTATGTGGTTTGGAACTAATGATGGTCTCAATCGATACGATGGAGTAAAATTCAAGATTTATTACCATGATCCGCAAGATTCCTTAACATTAATAGACAACGCTGTTTCGATTGTATTTGAGGATAGCAGAAATCAATTATGGGTAGGTGCTGGAGGTCTAAACCATTACGATCGCTTACATGATCGATTCCAAAGGATTCTTGGGCCTGGAGACTTTCCGGGAAATATTGCAGATAATAGAATTCGTGAAATTGCTGAGGATCACAATGGCGATCTCTGGGTTGCCCTTAAGAAGGCGGGATTGTATCATATCACCTTTGTGGATACATCTATATGGCGAGCACGTACAGCCAGTGCACGTGAAATACAGCAAGCGATGCGAATAGATGGTCCCTACCCTTTCAATCAGAAATTTGTTTATCCTTACCCGGATATTAAAAAAATTGTATCTAAAGGCCCTTCTATTTGGGTATCGCACGGAGAAGGAGTACATCGTATTGATGCCTCAAGTAATGGATATTTCTTTCCCGCTAACCAGGCATTTTTCTCAGATTTCATCGCCGCTTCGGTTCCAGATAATATGGACTTTGGTTCCATGCTAATAGATAATGAACATCGATTGTGGATTGGAACGTCTCATGGTCTTCTCTTAGCATCCGATCCGATGCACTCAGACTCTCTAGTTTTTTTTGAATATCTTTCCCAGGACGAGTATAGTTGGACGTCCATTCCGAAGGATATGAGTCAAGGTCCCAACGGATCAATTTGGATGACCACATCTAATGGTGTCCGTATATTTGATGTTGAAAATCAAAAATATTTTTCCATTGAGCGCGATCCTTCAAATGAAAAAAGTCTTAGCCACAACAGTGTTACCGATGTTTTTGTGGATGATAGCGAAATAGTCTGGTTGGGAACCGGTGGAATGGGAATCAATAAATTTGTTAGCAATGCTAAACGGTTTAAAAGTTATTTTGGAAATGATGAACTTGACATCCATTACAGTGCATATGGATTGATCGAAGATCGGCAGGGCTATCTATGGGTGACTTTCAACGACCATCTCTTGGGTAAATTTGAAAGAGGATCTAATTCTCAGTTAATTCCTTCTAAAAAATTCCCATTCTTGGGAGTGACTTCAATTGCCCTGGACCAGGATGGAATTGTGTGGTTTGTCAGCAATAATCTATTATATGGAATCGATCCTGAAACTGAAGAGGCTCGCTCATTAAAAATATTGGGTAACAAGGAAGATGCTTTTTCTTCCGATTCTATTCCTACGCTTTATATTGATGATGAAAACATGATCTGGGCATGTAATGCAAATACGTTGTACCAACTAGACCGATCAGCTGATACCTTGAAAAAATACGACCTACCTTATAAACATCTGGGACATATAACAGCTCTACTCCGAGACACAAGAGGAAGGTTTTGGATAGCTTCTGAGAACGGATTGCTGCAATTCGATCTCCAATCCTCTTCTTTTAAGTTATTTCGATCAGATTCAGAATTACCAGGCAGACTTCCTTATGAATTCCTGAAGACGTTGCATTTGGACCCAATTCGACCGGATAAATATCTTTGGGTGGGATCAGGAGGTGGGGGACTCTACCGTCTGGATATGGAAAATGATTCCCTCAAGGTATATAACCGGAATACCGGATTATCAAATAATTATATTTATGGAATACTTAGTGATGCACAAGGCCATTTATGGTTAAGTACTAATTTCGGTTTATCTAAACTAGATCCCCAAAATAATGAAACTACTGTCTACACAGTAGGCGATGGTCTGCAAAGTTATGAATTTAATTCCCGCTCTTATTTCAAAAGTCACACTGGAGAGATGTTCTTTGGTGGTATCAATGGAGTTACTGCGTTCTATCCTGAAGAGATTCAACCGAATCCGTATATTCCTTCCGTGGTTATTACAGACATGTTTTTGTCCTATAACCCTGTGAATATGGATCAACCGAACAGCCCCCTGGATTACAGTATTATTGAAACAGATCAACTTAACCTGGCATACAATCAAAATACATTGGCTTTTGAGTTTGCCGCTCTTGATTATATCCAGCCGGATAAAAATCAATATCGCTACTTTTTAGCCGGTTTTGATCAGGATTGGATCTCTGCGGGATCAAATAATAGGGCTACCTATACAAACTTGCCTCCAGGTAATTTTACCTTCCAGGTTCAGGGTGCCAATAATGATGGGCTTTTCAATGAGCGAGGGGCTTCTATCGATGTGCATATAGCGCGTGCTCCTTGGATGACATGGTGGGCTTTCATGGGATATGCATTCTTACTGTTGTTATTTACTTATCTACTTTATCGATATATCAGCGATAAACGAAGATTACGCCGAGCGTTGGAAAGGAAGCATCTAGAAGCTAAGAAGATGGCAGAAGTCAACGATTTCAAATCTAGGTTTTTTACCAATATCTCGCATGAATTTCGGACTCCACTAACTCTTATTAATGGGCAGCTAGATCAACTAATGGACAATCTGACAAGATCCGATCTTCGCGACAAGGTGCTTTCTGCCAGGCACAATACCAATCAAGTAATGCGGTTAATTGATCAACTTTTAGATATTTCTAGAATAGAATCTGATAAATTAGACTTGCACTTAGGCATCGGCGATATTGTTTCCTTTTTAAGACAATTGACTCAGACCTTGATGCCTTTGGCTGATAAAAATGGTGTCGAACTTATATTTAAAGCTTCAACCGAATCGATTTTGATGGATTTTGACCGCGACGTATTACAAAAAATCTTTCAAAACCTCATTTCTAATGCAATTAAATTTTCACCAAGAGATTCGAAAGTGACCATATCTCTGTCACAGTTAATGAAAGATGAATCTCATCCTGAGCAGGAGGATCAGATCATTGTTGAAGTGGTAGACGAAGGACCAGGTATTCCAGAGAAATTACAAAAATCGATTTTTGACCGTTTCTTTCAAATTGATAATACCGAAGGTTCACGTGATGGTTTTGGTCTAGGATTGACCTTGGTCAAAGAATTGACTTCACTCCATGGTGGAAAGATAGAAGTGTTGAATAATATAGGAGTTGGGAGCACTTTTAGAGTGAATTTCCCTCAAAAAAATGTGCGGGAAATCGAGCCCGAGAACTTGGACCATGCTCCGATATCTAAAGTCAGCCATATCAAAGAGTATGAAGATCAACAGAAAATATCTCAGCAAATGAAACGAGGTTCATTTCTAATATTGGTTGTAGAAGACCACGATGAATTGAGAAACTTCATCATTTCATTGCTTCAAAAAGACTATAGGATTATATCAGCTAAGAATGGGAAAGAGGGCATCAAGTTGGCTCGGAATTATATTCCGGACATGATCATTTCCGACATAATGATGCCGGATATCGACGGATACGGATTGGCCCAGAATATCCTTGATGACGATCGTACTTCTCATATTCCAATATTATTCCTGACTGCGCTCAGCTCTTTGCAGGACCGTATAAAGGCTTCAAATCTTGGTGTCGATGATTATCTAGTTAAACCATTTCAGCCGATCGAACTTAGATCATCCATTAAGAAACTCATCCAAAAAAGAGAATTACTCAAGGAGAAATATTCCAAAAGGTTTAAAGATGATAATACACTAAAAGAAACCTACTCTCATCGAGAGGGTAGATTTCTCGATAAGGTGAGAAAATGCATAGAGAACAATCTTGAAGATCAGAATTTTGGTGTGGAGAAATTAGCCCAAAATATTGGGATGAGTGATTCCAATCTTTATAGAAAAGTCCTAGGTCTGACCAACTTGTCTCCAGTTCAAATGATTCAACAGATTCGTGTGGAGAAAGCAACCTCTTTGTTGAGCAAGGGATTAAATATTTCTGAAGCAGCTTACCAAGCCGGTTTTCGAAGTCCATCTTATTTCACTCA
>JAHEJC010000394.1 GCA_024639065.1 Lewinellaceae bacterium
AGATTCCTTTCTACCTTTTTGCTGGGTCTAGCTAGTAATATTAGATCAAATCCTATTCATTTCATCGAGTTTATAGGCTTTTCATACTTGCTTTCTTTTTTTATGCCATGGGTCATTTATATATATATATGCACAAGAATTGTTGAATAATGAAAATCTTGGAATGACTAGATCAATCGTTTGTTATTTTGGATGGCTAAATGGCTGACCAACAAGGGGATTCGTTTGCATCTAGAAGGGCTAATAAGGGTAGATTCAAGCAGTATTCGGATTTTATTTTCAATCTGACTACACATTTAAAAAATTTGTTATATATTAGTCGGTTAATTAGTCATATAATTGCTGAATATGTCGACAATGAAAATTCCACTCGAAGTTTATGTAAAGGGTAGAGGTGCCCAGGTAAAAGTTCCCAACCGATTTGATTCGACTTTTAAAGAAGTCCATACTCTAAATGAATCCGTCTCCACCAAGTACATTCCGGTATATCCAAAAACAATCTTGAATAAAGTGCCAAGTCCTGATTTGCCTTTCGACTATTCCTTAAATCCCTATCAAGGATGTGAACATGGCTGCGTATACTGCTATGCCAGACCTACCCACCAATTCTGGGGTTATGGAGCTGGGGTTGATTTTGAAAGTAGGATATTAATTAAAAAGAATGCGCCGCATTTATTGAGGCAAGTTTTTAAAAGTAAAAGTTGGAAAGCGAATCCAATTATGCTATCCGGAAATACGGATTGCTACCAACCAGCGGATAAAAAATTCAAAATCACCCGCAAAATACTGGAGGTATGCTGGGCGTTCAGGCATCCGGTTAGCATAATTACTAAAAATAGTTTAATCATTAGAGATTTGGATATTTTAGAGAAATTGGCCAAACATCGTCTGGTAAAAGTTATCCTTTCTATTACCGGGATTGATGAGAAAAACCGCCAGATTATGGAACCTAGAACCAGTACCTATCAATCCAGGTTGAATACACTTCATGCCTTGTCCAAAGTTGGGGTTCCCACCTACGTAATGATGGGTCCGGTTATTCCTTCTATAAATGATCATGAGATATTTACACTGGGCAAAGAGGTGCATAGAAGGGGCGCCTTGGATTTGTACTATATCCCGGTAAGATTGAATGATGAAGTGGAATTAATCTTTAAAGACTGGCTCAAAAAAAATTATGCCGACCGCTACGACCGGGTGATTAATCAAATTGAAAGTACCCATGGCGGAACCGTGGGCAATAAAAAATTTGGAGCCCGTATGCGGGGCGAAGGTAAGTGGGCTGCTGTATTTAAGCGTCAATTCGAAATTGTGAAAAGTAAGTGTTTTTCTAATGTACCGGATATACCGTTTAATTTGGAACTGTACGATCAATATAAAAATCCTCAGATGTCACTCTTTTGACAGCTATCAACTAAAAAGTTTAGTGGTTGATAGGTTTAGAAGTTTAGGCCAGCGTGAAAATCATCTTTTTGAAAGCTAAGATGCGTATTCGCAATGAAGGTCTCAATAGGGGCTAAGAGGAGGTCTCAATACTTCATACTCAATACTCAGTACTAAAAAGTTTAGTGGTTGATGGGTTTAGAAGTTTAGGCCAGAGTTATCCAACAGCTTAAATGGTTTTCTTACAACCACTTTAGTGTCATCCAAAATTGTAAAATCAGCATATCCCTTGCTTACGTCAATTCCCATAAAATAATTCTTCATAATCACTTTTTTAAGTAATGATTAAATGTTGTCAAGCAAGCATATCCTTATAACAATTCAGTATCTTTGTACCAAGTTATACCACAAACTGAAGCTTGACAAAGGAGGACTCTTGAGGACGGCATATAATTGCCAAGGGGACCTCCCTCTCAATGTCAAGTATAACAACTATACTCAATTGGTTAAAAAGAATTTAATCATATAAGGGGGACAGGCCAGCGTGAAAATCATCTTTTTGAAAGCTAAGGATGCAAATTCGCAATGAAGTTCTCTATACCCAATACTCCATACTCCATACTCAATACTCATTAACAAATAAGCCAATATTTAAGGTTAATTAACAAAAGGGTACCAGCTAATTCACCATTTTTGTATTATAATTAGAAGGTTGAGGTGAATAAACCTCAAGCAAGGTTAATGCTCGAATAAAAATATAATGAAAAACAGCTTATTTCTTATTTTTATATGGGTCCTATCTAGTGCAATGGCTCAGGAACCCGGAGCTCGAAATGGTTTTGCCCCAAAAGGCAAAATAGTCGGTAAAGTATTAGATGCTGAAACCAATGAGCCATTAGAATTTACGACCATCTCTTTGCTGGATAGAAAAGACTCTTCCATAGTTACTGGAACGATTACTGATGAGAAAGGCAAGTACGTGTTAGAAGCAGATTATGGGCTCTATTTAGTAAAGTTTGAATTCATTTCTTATGAAATAAAATATATAAATGAGGTGACCCTGAATCGTGAAAATGAATTTGTTGATCTTGGCACCATTTCATTAGCTATTTCCTCAACTATGTTAGACGAAATTGAGGTGGTAGCCGAAAGAAGTGAGATGCAATTTAGTCTGGATAAGCGGGTATTTAATGTAGGCCGTGACCTGGCAAACAAAGGTGGATCTGCCGAAGACATTTTGGATAATATACCTTCCGTTGAAGTGGATGTAGAAGGAAATGTTTCATTACGCGGGTCAGAGAATGTAAGAATATTAGTAGATGGCAAGCCCTCAGGATTAATCGGAATAGGCGATTCCGGAGGACTGAAATCGCTGCCTGCCGGAATGATTGAATCCGTAGAAATAGTTACCAACGCTTCCGCCCGATATGAAGCCGAAGGTACTGCCGGCATTATAAATATTATACTTAAAAAAGATCGACAACATGGAGTCAATGGATCGTTTGATGTTTCTGCTGGAATACCTTATAATTATGGAGCGTCAGCAAATATCAACGTGCGAAAAGATTGGATTAATTTTTTCGTTAATTACGGATTCCGCTATCGGGAAAACCCGGGTCAAGGATTTACTTATCAAGAATTTTTCAATGGTAAGGATATTCCTATTTCCAATCAAATCCGAAGTGGAACCAGAGGAGGTGCATCAAATAGTTTAAGAGGAGGTATGGACCTGATTCTATCTGAAAAAGACGTGATCACCGGAGCAATACTTTATCGCTATGGAAACAATTTCGGTGACAGTCGGGTAGAGTATCAGGATTTTGATACGCAAAGAATATTGCAGAACGTAACCTACCGGCTTGAGGATCAAATCGAGAAAGAACCAAATTTGGAATATGAACTGAATTATGAAAGAAAATTTGAGCGCAAAGATCAGAAGTTTACCGCTCAGATGCAGTATCAAAATAATCGGGAAAATCAATCTTCAGACTACACCGAATACTATTTTGACGGCCAGCTCAATGAATTAAATATTCCAAACCTATTACAAAGATCAAATAATCAAGAACGCCAAAGGGATATTCTTTTTAAATCGGATTATGTCCAGCCATTTGGCAAAGACAAAAAATTCGAAGTGGGTACCAGAATTTCTCTTCGAGATATTAACAATGATTATTTAGTTGAGGAACAAAAGGAAGATGTTTGGAGCAATCTAATCAACTTCAGCAATAATTTTAATTATTCTGAAGATATTGTAGCCGCATACGGTATTTATGCAAGTAAAATAGATAAATGGTCCTATCAATTAGGCCTTCGGGCGGAGTATTCCCATGTTATTACAGAACTAGAGGAAACCCATGAAGTGAACGATAGATCTTATACTAATTTATTTCCTACGGCACATTTAACCTATGAGGTCAATGAAGGTAATGCAATTCAAGCTAGTTATAGTAGAAGAATTAGCCGGCCAAGATTCTGGTATTTAAATCCGTTTTTTACTTTCAGCAATGCCAGGAGCCTTTTTGGTGGTAATCCCAATTTAGATCCTGAATTGACGGACTCCTATGAATTGGGTTATTTAAAATATTGGGAAAATGTAAATCTAGGTACCAGTATTTACTATCGCCACACTACCGGAGACATACAGCGCATTACGCGTGTGGTTGGGGATGGGATTACACGTACCCAACCCGAAAACCTGGCCATTGAGGATGCGGTGGGCATTGAGCTTACCTTAGGTGCAGATCTTAAGAAATGGTGGCGCATCGACGCCAATGGTAATGTTTATTATGCAGTTATTGAGGGCGCTTTGGGTGATCAAATCTTCAACAGAGATACCTATACCTTCACGAATCGTTTGTCTTCAAAAATGAAATTTTGGAAGGATGCAGAGTTTCAAATCAGATTTAGTTACCGCGCACCTAGAAATACTGCTCAGGGTAGGTCCAAATCTATTTACAGTACGGATTTAGCTTTCTCTAAAGATGTTCTGAAGCGAAATGGTACCATCACCGTAAGTGGTCGGGATATTTTCAACACCCGAAAATACCGAAGTGAAGTATTTGACGATTTTTTCTACTCAGAATCTGAATATCAGCATAGAAGCAGATTTGTCGTATTTAGTTTTAATTACCGGTTGAATCAGAAAAAACGTCGTCAAAGAGGAGGTGATGAAGATCGTGAAGGAGGGGAAGAGATGTTTTAATCAATTCAACCCACAATCTTAACGTTTATCTTTAAAGTTGAAACTTCTCCAATAAGCATTTAAAGGATTAGTTCCTATATTTGGATTGAGCAAATGTATTGACTATGATCCAAATTCGTTCTGCCCAAATAGAAGACCTGCCTGAACTGGCCAAGCTCTTTGACCTTTATCGAATATTTTATGGAAGATCAAGTGAGCCAGATGCATGCCGACAATTTCTTGAGGCCCGATTATCAAAAGCACAGGCCATAATTTTTGTAGCTGAGGTGGAATCCCAATTAGTTGGATTTGTACTTAATTATTTACAATACTCCTCGGTAAGTATGAATCAATTCATGGTTTTGAATGACTTGTACGTAGTCAATGAATTTCGAAATCGTGGAATAGGCAAATTATTAATTGATGTGGTAAAAGAAAACTGTCAGCAAAACCAGCATAAAGGTATCCAATTAGAGACTGCTAAAAAGAATGAACCGGGGAATCACTTGTATCCAAAAGAAGGGTTTAGGCTGGTGGAATATAATTTCTATTTTTGGGAAAATCCGAAATTGCTTTAGTATGTTAACTTGTCAGAAGCATTTATTTTCTCTCCCTACAGATTTGACTTATCTCAATTGTGGATACTTTTCTCCATTACTTAAGGAGGTTGAAAAAGCTGGAATCGATGGATTACGCAAGAAGGGTAATCCGGCTTCCATTGGAGTTGCAGATTTTTTTGAACCGGTTCAGGAAGCGAAAGCCCTATTTGCCGGTTTGATTGAATGCGACGAGCCTCAGCGGATAGCGATTATCCCTGCCGCCTCCTATGGAATTGCTACGGTCATTAATAACTTGACACCCAAACGGAACGGCAATATTATCCTTATTGAAAATCAATTTCCCAGTCATGTCTATGGCTGGCAAAAATGGGCTGCTCAACACCATGTCCAGATAATCATTATAAAACCTGATAATACCTTGTTTTCCCATACGGACTCAATCAATCACCAGATTCTAGCTCACATTAATGAACATACCATTGCCGTAGCGATAGGTCACATTCATTGGGCTGATGGACGATTGTTTGATTTAAAGTCAATACGCGAAAAGACCATACAGTTCGATGCATTGCTGGTCATCGATGGCACCCAAAGTGTTGGAGCTTTACCATTTTCAATCAAAACGTATAGGCCGGACGCGTTAATCGTTGCAGCTTACAAATGGCTGATGGGTCCTTATAGTTTTGGATTTGCTTATTATAGTGAACGATTCGATAACGGAGTACCCATCGAAGAAAACTGGATCAATCGTAAAAACAGCGAAGTCTTTCAGAAACTGGTGAACTATCAAGTTGAATATAAACCCTTTGCTCATAGATATAATGTGGGTGAAAATAGTAACTTTATCGCTGTTCCCATGGTG
>JAHEJC010000069.1 GCA_024639065.1 Lewinellaceae bacterium
GGCAAAATCCGAGCGAAAAGCACGCGTTTTAGCTGGTCCTAAATTAATGAAATTAAGCTTCGACCTGGGTCTAGTGATTGAAAAAGACCTGTCCAATGATTCCGCTTTTTACACCGTCTCCATGCGTCTACCTCCAAAATTTGTTGACGACCATACCCTCCAGGAATTAATGCCTTATAAAGATGCCCTTTCCAAAATTTCTCTAGTCGGTTCTGAAATTACGGATGAGGGTCTATATTATTTAGGACAAATGAGCAACTTAAAAGAAATCATCTTATCAAAAACTTGTATAACCGGTGAAGGACTGAATTATTTAAAAAAATTAGCTCAGTTAAAAATGCTCAATCTTTCGCACACCCGGTTGTCTAATCAATATGCTTTAGAACTAACTAGATTTCCAAACCTTAAAAAAGTATTTCTATATAATACCCTGCTTGATCCTAATATGGCCGAAGCGCTGGATCAAGACCTGGAGGAAGTGCAAATAAGCCTTGAAGAGGGACCCTTTTTCTAGCTCTTCCCATCTTAGCGAACAGTTTTATAGATCAAAAAATCGCTCATCAAAAATCGATCTCAAATAATTTGAGTATTCGGGTGTGATTTTAGCTATTGCTTGCAAAAAATAATTCCTTATCTTAATTGGATAAATGATTGTGTATGATTAGAATTAATCGGCTAGTTATAGGTATGATATTTCTCTTGACGTGTCCAACATTGATTATGGCCATTACTAAAGAAGATATCAAATTCCAAAAATCCACACGAGTCGTATTAAGAAAACATTGTGTCTCTTGTCACAATGAAGCGGATAAAAAAGCAGGGATAAATCTCGATGCATTTGATTTTGTCTCTCAAATAATCCGTCGGGGAGAGTTGTTTGAAAACGTAATTGAGCAATCCATGTCTGGTGCAATGCCCCCAGCAGGTAAACCTCGAATGAATGTAGCTGAAATGGACTCATTAGTAATTGGGATTCGGCGGATACTGGATGAGGCACTTGCTCAACCTGATCCGGGGGAATCTATTATGCGCAGGTTGAGTCACCGGGAATATACCTATACCATTCAGGATTTAGTCGGTGTCACATTTGATGCCATTGGCTTTTTCCCGACGGAAGGATCCGGTGGAGAAGGATTTGATAATCAGTCGCGCGTATTATTTATTACTCCACTGATGATGGAACGATATTATACAGCGGCTGACTCCATCATAAGCATGGCCAGCCAAAACATAAATAGTTGGAATCAAATATTTACTGAAGATTATAAACCCACCTTTTTTAGAAAATTATGGTCCAGCCTACAAAAGATAATTTCCAATAAACCAATTCATTGGGAACAACCTCGAAAAGTCGCTAAAAAGATTCTTCTTCCATTTGCCACTAAAGCTTATCGACGATTTCTATCAACTGATGAACAAGATCAATTATTAGATTTTTTCGAAAAGATATACTTTCAGAATTGGAAAGACCGTAAGGCATTTAATAAGGCCATCCAGGCAAGTTTAAAAAGTATGTTGATTTCTCCTCACTTCTTATATCGATTTGAGGTCAATTTACCAAGTGAACAACCTTATGCAATCAATAACTTTGAGCTAGCTACCAGGCTATCTTATTTATTGTGGTCATCTACGCCTGATGAAACACTGCTGAATGTGGCTTATAGAGAGAATCTGCAAGATCCGGAAGTATTGCGAAGGGAAGCACTGCGACTGATGGAAGATGAAAAATTCAAACGATTTTCAAAATCATTTGCTCCTCAATGGTTGGGGATCGAAGAACTACTTCACAGTCCAAAAAGTGACCCTATCCAGTTTCCTGAAATGGATGAATCGTTGAGATTTGCAATGGTTCAGGAAGTAGTAGAGTTGTTTCAATATGCTTTTGAGCAAAGAAATTTAATCAGTCTATTGGATAGTGACTATACAATAATTAATGAGCGTTTGGCCAAGCACTATGATCTCATCGGAATAAAAGGAGACCACTTTAGGCCAGTGGAACATAGAGATAATACCCGGGGAGGTATTTTGGGCACGGCAGCTGTGTTGACATCTACTTCCTTACCGCTACGTACTAGTCCGGTCTTAAGAGGTCAATGGGTACTAGATGAAATTTTAGGAGAGCCAGCTGCTCCTCCCCCTCCGGATGTTCCGGCCTTGGAAGTTGCCAAATCTAAGGTTCATAATGAACTCGACCTGAGAGCGCTCTTAGAGCAACATCGAGAGGCTCCAGAGTGTAGTGGTTGTCATCAAAAAATGGACCCATTAGGACTAAGTTTAGAAAATTTTGATGCCATTGGTAGGTGGCGATCGCATTATACCGATCCGTTAATGGATAATCCTGAAATAACCATTTCTTTTGCGCCGGTAAAAATCGATGCATCCGGTAAAATTGATGATGTGAAGATCAATGGTCCCCAAGAAATGAGAATGTATCTATTGAGTGAAAAAGATAAGTTTGCAAAGACTTTCTCCAAAAAACTATTGTCCTATGCTTTGGGCCGGGGTGTTGAATTTTTAGACAGTCCATCAATAAATCAGTTGACAGAAACACTTTTAGTTACTAATTTTGATAGTCAAGAATTAATGATTCAACTTATTCTGAGTTATCCTTTTAGACATAGAAGAAGTGATTCAGCTTTAAAATATTTAACCAGTTAGTGAAATACTTATAATTTATGCAGGGTAAAAATAGGATATCTCGAAGGAAAATACTTAAAGGTATAGGCGCTTCATTGTCTTTGCCTTTTATGGAGTCTTTGGTACCCTCAAGTTTATATGCTTCTACTTTGTCCAATTCCAATGGACCACAAAGATTTGCTTGCTTATTCATGCCAAATGGTGTTAACCCAAATAAATGGGATCCCAGCCAATCAGGAAATGAATTGGAGCTTTCTCCAATATTACAACCGCTTGAATCTTTTAAAGACCGAATCTCAGTGTTCAGTGGATTGATGAATAAACATTCAATTAGTAGGCACGATGGACATTATACCAAGACCGCAAATTTCCTTACCTCCATGCCGATCGAGCGCACGGTTGATGCTAATGTAAACAGTGGGGGGATTTCTTTAGATCAATTAATGGCTCAATCTATTGGAAAACAGACCATCTACCCTTCCTTACAATACGGACTTGACCGAATCAGAAGTGGTGTTGACAAAGCCGTAGGATTCACAAGACTTTATGGTGGAACGATTTCCTGGCAGAATGCTTCACAACCGTGCTCAAGAGAAATCGACCCTCGCATGGCCTTTGATCGATTATTTAGGAACTACATTCCTGGGAAACCACCACTAAAAGAAGATCCTTATAAAAAAAGCGTATTAGACCTGGTAAAAGAGGATGCGCATCAATTGAGAAAGCAACTAGGGATTGAAGATCGCAATAAGTTAGGTGAATATTTAGAGGCAGTACGATCGGTTGAAAAACGATTGGATAACCAGGTAAACCTTGCTGACTTTGAAGCGCAAATCACCCCGGATATTAAAAAAGAGCTGAAGAAAATGGATATTCGTATTGATGAGTGGGTAGAATATGCGGAAGGTGTAGACATCACGGCCAAAACCAGACTTATGATTGATATTATGGTGTTGGCTTTTTGGAGTGACGCGTCTCGTATTGCTACCTTCATGTTTGGTAATTCCGTAAGCAACCGGAATTATTCATTTCTGGAGGGTGTCCACGCCGGCTTTCATTCAGTATCTCATCATCGAGATGATCCACGGCAACTTGCTCAATACGAAAAAATCAACCATTGGCATATTCAGCAATATGCCTATATGTGTGAACGGCTAGACAATATCCAGGAAGGTAATCATACTTTGTTAGATAATAGTATGTTGTTATTTGGATCTGGATTGAGAGATGGTAACAGACATTCACCTTATAATCTTCCAATCGTATTGGCAGGTTCGGCAGGTGGAAAATTGAGAACAGGATGTTATCATCAATATGAAGATAAAACGCCATTAGCAAATTTGTACTTAACTATGCTGCAGGCGATGAATATTGAGCAAGATCGCTTCGCAGACAGTGATGGTAATTTTAGGGAGTTGTTGGTATAAATCGGGTATAGGGTATAAAACAGGTATCAGATGTAGGGGTGAGGTATGGGGTAGTGTGTGTCAGTTTTTATTTAGGTGTAGATCTGCGAAATTCAAATATTGTTCCCAATCATAGGATGTCAAATCATGCGTACCCCTTCGCAAATGGTAACCCAATTTCCCTTTCCAAATAGGTTGATCAGGCATAGGCTTGAATGAGGGATCTAATCCTTCTTGTTTGAATAGTTTGTATACTTCACCAGCATGTGCTACCGATAAATATTCTCCTAATGGATCCGCCCACTGATCTTCAGAAGCACTTGCTACATAAAGGGGTCGAGGAGCAACCAAGGCTAAAAGCATGTGCTGATCAAAGGGGAGTTCAGACTCCCGCTCATTATACTGTTTAAAGTTTTCACAAAACCAATGAGGGAAATTGGTATTGATGACTTGTATTGTTTCTCCAAATTGACGTTTTGAAAGCGCTGCTCCTCCACAACCAGAATCGTTCGATATAACCAATGCAAATCGTTGGTCGTTAGCTCCAGCCCATAATGACGTTTTGCCAAGCCTTGAATGGCCGATCACCGACACTCGATTATGGTCTACGTGTTCGTCGGTTTGGAGGTAATCCATAATTCTTGACATGGACCATGCCCAGGCGGCTATAGATCCCCATTCATTTTTCCGGGGCTTCGTCTGGCCTGGCAAATAAGCAAGTGGATGAATTCCATTTTGAAATCCATCATCAAAATCCGGATCGATGTCTCCATAATAAACTACCCCTAATCCATATCCTCTTTGTAAGATATTCTCTATTGGCCACCGATGAGCTCTGCCGCCTCGCGAAGCATCATCTGCTCTATTATTATGGATATTAAGTTCATCATTATTATTTACGTGATTTAAAGTAATCGAGATAGAGGTATCCTTATGTATCGTATGGTTTCCATAAAAATTGGTCCCTAGAAATAAAGGAACTGGTTTGTCCGAATTTATCGGAAGTAGGATCAGTAGGCTGGCTTCTATCGAGCGAGTTCCGTTTGAGAACGAAAGCTCGATTTCTTTTAAAACGGCCTTCCCGTCTATAGCATTCAAAACTTGCTTGGTTTGTTTAAAGGTAGTGACTATAGAAAGGTCTGTTGGAACCTTTCCAAACATTAGCTCAGCGAATTGCTGAAGGATTTCTGGTCGCCTAATTTCTAACCAATCCTTCATGTTATTGATAGGTACACCCTGGTTAGTTATTAATGGATTGGGCAGGGTATAGTCGGGTACTAGTTTTTCCTCATAATTAATTTGGCCCATCAGAATTACTTGAGCTCCAATAAATACAATGGTTAACCATCTAAAATGTCTTCCAATATTATTAATTCCTAGATTCATACCTCCTAACCTTAAGTAAGGTTTGATGTTAAAAACTACCCTCCTCTTCTTTATAAACTACAGCCAGGACAACTTGTCCCACGGCTCTAAGTGTTCTTTTATCTATTCCTTCCATATCATCCTGATGAGTATGCCAGTTGGACATGAAAGATGTATTGGAATTTGCCGGTTTATTGATAATATCGATCATGGGTATTTTTCGGATGGTATTTACAAAATAATGATCATCGGTTCCTGCACTCACATAATTCGAACTAAAATAATTGCCTTTACCCATGGCTTGAGCGAGCTTCCAAACTTTGATGTAAAGTGCAGCAAGTTTGCCACCGTGAATTGGCTCATAAGTGTTCCTAATATCCTCTACCGCAAAGCGTGCGTTTCGGCCACCAACCATGTCCAGCAGGATTCCATACTTGGCGTCACCTCCTCTGGCGTGTGGATTTTTAGCCCAATGTTGTGCTCCAAGGCACCAGGATTCAATATTACTCGAACCTCTTTCTCCTTGATCTTCTGCATCAAACAATAGAATATCAACCCCAAGTTCAATTGGGTTCTCTTGTAATAATCTTGCAATTTCAAGCAGCACACCTACGCCACTGGCTCCATCATCCGCACCAGGAATGGGTTCATCTTTACGATCTGAATCAGCATCTTCTTCGGCAATAAAACGCGTATCCCAATGTGCTGCCAATAAGATTCGTTTTGGATTTTCGGGATTATATTGACCTATAATATTAGTCGCTTGAAATTTAATCCCGGTATACGTTTGTGCTTCAAAATCCTGAGTGACCACCTTGGCTCCATAGCTATTCAGTTTATCGATCAACCAGTTTTTACATTGATCGTGACCACTTGAATTAGGGTTTCTGGGGCCAAAGGCCACTTGCGTAGCCACATGTTGATACGCAGTATCACTATTAAATACTGGTACCGTTACTTTTTTAACAGGCTCATTAGAAACAGCCTTTTGTGGCTCTTGTTTACAAGCTGCCAAAAAAATGAAACCAACTGCAAATGCAAATAATAGTTTATTCATTTATGCAAGGTATGTTTTGTCAATATAAGTATCATGGAGTGACATTATTAACTACAGAGGATCTACATAACAAATCCAAAAATAGGTTATTTAATTAATCGTCCAACTTGTTCCCTCAGCTCCATCCTTCAATTGGATATTCAATGCTTGCAATGTATCCCTAATTTTATCAGCGGTCACCCAATCTTTATTGACACGAGCACTTTGGCGCAAATCGATGATTAATTCCATCACGCCATTGAGATGTCGAGATCCAGTATCCTCTATATTCGTCAATCCGAATATATCGAATATAAATACTTTCATTGTTTTCTTGAGATTATCTAGTACTTCTGGACTGAGTTCATTCAATTTAATATGACCATCCTTTAAGCTATTAATTTTTGTCGTAAGCTCAAATAATTGAGCAAGAGCTTTAGGTGTACTAAAATCATCATCCATGGCGGCATAAGCTGCTTGAATACCTTTATTGATTTCAAGATCCAGGTCCGTTGATCCGGTAGCAGTTGCTTCATCCAGATTCTGGAGATGCTTGTATGCATCCATCAATTTCTTAAACCCTTTTTCAGCAGCTTGCAACGCATCATCTGATAAGTCCAGCGTTGAACTATAATGGGTCTGTAACATAAAAAACTTAACGACCATCGGGTCATAACCCTTGCTTACATGGGGGCTATCTCCAGAGAACAATTCTTCCGGTGAAATTGTGTTTCCATCACTTTTGGACATTTTCTTTCCGTTCATCAGTAACATATTGGTATGAATCCAATAGTTGGCTGGTTGACAGCTGCAAGCAGCTACGTTTTGGGCTACTTCATTCTCATGGTGTGGAAATTTTAAATCATTTCCTCCACCATGGATATCGAAAGTTGGTCCTAAATATTTGGTACTCATTGCTGAACATTCCAGGTGCCATCCAGGAAAACCTTCTGACCAGGGCGAGTTCCATTTCATGATATGGCTTTGATCTGCTTTCATCCAAATGGCAAAATCACTAGGATGGTTTTTCTCCGATTGATTTTTGAGATCATCCCTTGTTGCTGTTTGAAGATCTTCAATGACGCGACCAGACAATTTTCCATAATTGCCCTTTTCCTGGGCAAACTTGATGGTATCAAAATAAACAGATCCATTCTTCTCATAAGCAAACCCTTTATCCAGAATCGCTTGAACCATTTCAATCTGTTCGAGGATATGACCAGTAGCTCGAGGCTCGATACTCGGACGTAATGTATTGAATCGATCCATCATTGCGTGGAAACGATTCGTATATTTCTGTACAACTTCCATTGGCTCTAATTGCTCTAGCCGCGCCCCTCTGGATATGCGGTCTTCTCCATCATCCAAAAGGTGACCAACATCGGTAATATTTCGTACATACCGGACTTTATAGCCACTATGCAATAAATAACGATACATGATATCGAAGCTCATAAAAGTTCGCACATTGCCCAAATGGACGTCGTTGTATACCGTAGGACCACAAACATATAATCCTACCTGGCCTTCGTGAATAGGCTTAAATTCTTCCTTTTTCCTGGTTAAACTATTGTGAATATGAATTGTCCTTACCATAAAATTATTTGTAAAATATATAGGTTATAAGTTATTAATATAACAACCAAATTAAATTAAGGCGCTAAGGTAGCTATTACTGGGAAATGGTCCGAAAATTCAACTAACTCTCTTGAGAAGGTTCCGGCATTAAAATATCGACTGACCAGGATATAGTCTATCCTCAATAAAGGAATATCTCCTCCGTAGGTAGATTGCATACCTTTGGAAAAGTGAAAAGTATCAAAAAGCCCGTCACTTAATTGATTATAAATATAGGAATGGGGCACATCATTGAAGTCGCCAGCTAAGATTACAGGATACGGACTATCCCGTATATGACTTTTCAAAAGAATTATATCTTCTGCTCGAAATTGGATAGCTGCCTTATACTTTCCAAGTATTAATTTCACTCGCTCCCAGGTTTTGGGCTCTTGTAGATCACTTGCTTTGATAAGCTGGTTTGCATCTTTAGTGATCAGGTTAGATTGGAGGTATACACTGTATACCCTATAGATAGTATCTTCTTTTTGAATATCACTCCAAACTGCAAATGTCTTGTCCTTATCATCTTTTATAGTGCCATTTCTGGTTATTGGGTATTTGGATATTATTCCGGTATAATTATCATGATGAAAAAAAGTAACCATATCCAATGATCTTCGGATATCGTCCATATTTCGAATCGAAACTTCTTGTAGGCACAAAATATCTAAGTCGTGTTGCTCCAAAAAGTTTTTAAACTCAGTCTTTCTTGCTTCCTTTTTTTCACCTTCCAAATGATTTATTCGATTTAGTTGAGAGATATTATAACTACCTATTTTTAATAGATTGGGTTGTTCTATGGTTGTATCCAGGGTATGGGTAGGTAGTGCATAGAGATTGTATAAAGGTTTCCAGCCAATACCGATACATGCTAATGAAACCAATGCATAGGAGGGTTTTATAAGTATCCAAAGTAAAATAAATAGCCCATTGAGGATAAGCAATATTGGATATCCTAAACCTAAAAAGGCAATCGGCCAAAAACTATTTGGATTTACATATGGCGCTAAATAAGATAATAGGGTAAGAAATATTACACCACCATTGATATAGAAAATGAATCGATTGATTCCTTTCACTGGGATTACCTTTTGCTTGCCTCTACTAAAAATTCTTTCTCTTCATCGGACAGTTTATCATAGCCTTGATCATTAATTTTATCGAGTATGGCATCTAATTTTTCCTGATCACTCATCCCTTCGTAGGGAGAATTGTTATTGGAGCTACGTTCACGAAATACAGATCTTCTCGATTTTTGGGGAGTGAGCGTTCTGACTTTTGCGGTTCGCTGGGGCTTGGGGGGAGGTCTCTCAAATAATGATTTCACCCAATCAAATAATTGGTTGAATGGAAGTGACAGGTCATCACCTCTCCGCAAGGCAAATATGAATAAAGATCCCATTACTGCACCGCCCAAATGACTAATATGTCCGCCAGTGTTGGAATTATTGGCTATTGATGCCAAGTCGATTAGTAACAGCGCAAAAGCTATATATTTAATCTTAACGGATCCTAACAAAATGAGCCTCATCTCATAATTGGGTGATAAGGTAGCACTACCAAAAACAAACGCCATAGCGGCTGCCGATGCTCCCAAACAATATATGACTTGACCAGGCATTTTAATCAAATTCATACTTAAAAAGAAGAATATGGCCCCCATCAGTCCACCCATGAAATACAAAGGAAGGACTCTTTTATCCCCAATGAAGTCTCCAAGGATTCTTCCAAACCAATAAATGACCATTAAGTTAAATACCAGGTGCCACAATCCTTCATGCAGAAACATATAGGTAATCAGTGACCAAGGATTCAATAAGATGTGCTTCCATTCTGTAGATATAGAAAGAGCATGCACTATAGGATCATAAAGATTAAAACCGTGGAGCAGTAGCTTGGCAAGAATAAGAAATACCCATACACCAATATTGACGATTACGATTCTCGTCACCATATTGCCTTGTGCAACTTCTCTTTTTATATCACTCCAAATGGAATTAAACATTTCCTGGTAATTTGAATTACTCTTATTACAACGCTAAGATACTTATTTGTGTATTAACAATGCAGGCCTTTTTTAGGTTCGCTTTCTTCGCCAATAAAATATAATAGCAATTCCAAAAATCGCACCACCGAGATGTGCAAAATGGGCTACTCCTGACATGGTATTGGTTACACCCATGAATAGTTCCGCGATCGCATAGAGCATTACAAAATATTTTGCCTTCATGGGTATAGGCGGTATCAAAAGCATTAATCTAGTATTAGGAAATAACATACCGAAGCCTGCCAATAAGCCAAATACTGCACCCGAAGCACCTAAAATAGCTGATGGAGTATGTAAGATCTGATCAAATTGTGGAAGTGAACCATAATTGAGATAGATCTCTAAATACCATACTGCAAAATGTAAAATCATTGCACCAAGACCTGAAAATAAGTAGAAAAATAAAAAACGCTTAGGTCCCCATACGGTCTCTAAAGAACTACCGAACATGTATAAAGCAAACATATTGAAGAATAAATGACCGGTATTCGCATGCATAAACATGTGCGTTACAATTTGGAAAGGCTTGAATGGCTCCGATAATGGATTATAAAGTATTAATAATTCTTGGAGTGGGAGATTAGAAAAAACCTGTACCGCAATAAACAGTAAAATATTAATGATCAACAGATTTTTTACTACAGCGGTTATTCTCGGCATGGACTCCTATAATTTATTTATTTGTGCAAGCTATATCTATTAACTCAAAAACAATCGATCCAGTTTATTTTTATCAAAGGTTATAAAACAATTTCGACCAGAAGGGCTTTTGTAGGGTAGTTCGCACGCAAATAGTTGATCAATGAGCTCTCTCAAAGTTGCTTGTTCTATTTTTCGACCTCGTTTATGAGCCGTGGATAAAGCCAAGGCCGATGCAATTTGCTCTTGAGGATCAAGTTTGATCTGCAAGCGCTGTTTAAACTGTTCTAATAACTCTTGTATAATCGATTCATGATCAATATCTTGATTCAAATGATTCGGTATACCATGTATAATAAATGTTTCCCCCCCAAATTCTTGAATATCAAACCCTAATAGTTGAACGGAATCAAGTATTTCCTTCATAATAGTTGCATCAGCGACACTCAGTTCTATAGTAACAGGGAACAATTCTTTTTGGGTGGCACATTCACCATTTTTTAATTGATTCAAATAACGTTCATAAAGGATGCGTTCATGAGCAGCTTGTTGGTCAATAATAATAAAACCGGATTTGATCGGCACAAAAATGAAACTATTCAGCATTTGAACCGGCTCTTTTACGGTAATATCAGCTGAAGTATCAAATAAAGATGCTTCCTTCAAGTGTGCCTCACTCATGACCGTAGGCATATTAGGTAATCTAGTTGATCCAGTTACATTTTCCAATCCTTCGTACATCTTTCTCCAATCGCCAACATTGCGTTGCGCAGGATCAATTTGCAAAAACTTACTATCGCCGGAACTTTGCATCATCCGTTCTAATCCAGGATCTTGATCAAAATCAAATGTTGTGGTCGCATGAAACTGACCTAATGCATGCTTGGTACTTACTTTTACAATATTATATATTAACCGTTCTTGCTGAAACTTAACCTCTTGTTTGGTAGGGTGTACATTAATATCTATCTGATCGGGATCAATGGTTAAAAATAAAACATACAAGGCGTGCTGACCTTCGGGAATGAGTGGAGCATACACCGATTTTACGGCGTGATTGAAATAATGACTTTTGATATAGCGATCATTCACAAAGAAATACTGTTCACCCCTGGTCTTCTTACTGTACTCTGGTTTTGAAATGAATCCATTTATTTTGACGATGTCTGTTTCTTCTTCAACAGGCACTAATTTTTCATTGATGTTCTTGCCGAAAATGGATACTACTCTTTGTCTAAGATTAGATGGAGGTAAATGAAATATTTCTTCTTCATTATTATAAAAACGAAAAAATATTTGAAAGTGAGCTAGTGCAATGCGTTGAAATTCTTCAATAATGTGTTTGAGTTCTACGGGATCAGATTTTAGAAAATTTCTCCTGGCTGGGACATTATAAAACAAATTTTTGACAGCTATGGAAGTGCCCAAAGGGGCATGTACGTATTCTTGTTTTTCTACTTTACTACCTGCAATCAGTATCCTGGTAGCTAACTCCTCCGATGCCTTTCTAGTTTTAAGTTCGACTTGTGCAACGGCCGCGATTGAGGCCATTGCTTCGCCTCTAAATCCTTTGGTTGAGACGGAGAATAAATCCTGGGCTACTTTGATTTTTGAAGTGGCATGCCTTTCAAAACACATCCTAGCATCGGTTTCAGACATACCGGTACCATTATCGATGACTTGAATAAGGGTTTTGCCTGCTGATTTAATAATGACCTGAATCTCCGAGCTTCCTGCATCAATGGCGTTCTCAACCAATTCTTTAACTACTGATGCCGGTCGCTGAATGACTTCCCCTGCTGCAATTTGATTGGCGATTGCATCAGGTAATAGCCTAATAATATCCATACTTATTTAAGATAGTTTTCTATGTGTGGAAAATATTTTAATAAAAGTAAGTAAGATATGAAGAATAATACAACAATTGTGATCACTAATCGCAAGTTGGACTTTTTCCTTTGTTGTTTTCGAAATTTCTGATCTTGCCTGAATTTCTGCTTAAATCCCCGACTGATTCTTAATTTTATTGCTTCAGGATCATTGGATTCCGTTGATTTTTTTACCTGATCAAGTCGATTCTGTAAATATTCTTTTTCCTCATTATAGTACCTGGGTATAAAGTTATATTGCTTTGGTTTCGGAGTATGTAGAAATTTAAAAAGTGCCATTTAATGTTGTAATTTTATAACTGATAATATCAACTATTCGGTGGTAAATTTATCCCTTAAGTAGCAAAATATTAATTTTAATTTTGTCAGTAATTTACTAAAATTCAAAAGGTGTTGTGTTTAGCAACTCTTTTACTTTAACTTTGTTTGACTAATTTCTATAAAAATAGAATAATCATCAATTTTATCCTATGAGTGAACAGATCAAACATGAATGCGGATTGGCGGTCGTACGTTTGTTAAAACCACTCGCCTATTATCATGAAAAATATGGTACTGCATTATATGGTCTTCAAAAAATTCACCTCTTATTGCAGAAGATGCGTAATCGAGGTCAAGATGGTGCAGGAGTTGCTACTATAAAATTAAATGCTCCTCCAGGATCCCGATATATCAGTCGAAAAAGGTCCAATAATCAGAATTATCTCAAGGATTTATTTGATCAGGTATTTACTTATTTTAACGACCTCACCCCTGAACAAATTAATGATCCGGTCTGGTTGAAAAATAACGTCCCTTTCACCGGGGAATTGCTCATGGGCCACCTGCGCTATGGCACCCATGGAAGCAATAGTATTGAAACGGTTCATCCATTTTTGCGTCTGAATAATTGGATCAGTCGTAATCTTGTATTAGCCGGTAATTTTAATTTGACCAATGTTGACGAATTATTTGAAGAGTTGATTCAACTGGGGCAACATCCCAAAGAAATTTCTGATACCGTAACCGTATTGGAAAAAATAGGTCATTTTCTCGATGATGAAGTACAGCGGTTGTTTGATTGGTACAAACCTGATGGCTATTCAAATGCGCAGATCAACGAACTCATTTATAAGAATTTGGATATTCAACGATTATTACGTCGAGCAAGTAGAAAATTTGATGGTGGATTTGTGATGGCTGGTTTTCTTGGTTTTGGCGATGCTTTTGTTATTCGGGATCCCAATGGTATTCGACCAGCTTTTTATTACCAAGATGACGAGGTCGTGGTTATGGCTTCCGAAAGACCTGCTATCCAGACGGCTTTTGATGTAAAATATACGGAAGTTCAAGAGTTAAAGCCTGGACATGCACTGATTGTTAAGAACCATGGAGAAGTGAGGGAATTACCTTTCATGAAAGAAAAAATCAAAAAATCTTGTTCATTCGAACGGATCTATTTTTCTCGTGGGACGGATCGAGCCATTTATTTAGAAAGGAAAAAGCTTGGTGAATTACTTACGGATCGAGTACTAGAAGCCATTGATTTTGATTTTAAAAATACCGTCTTCTCTTTTGTCCCCAATACAGCAGAAGTTGCCTTTTATGGTTTGGTTGAAGGCCTAAATAAAAGACTTAATAGTATAAAAAAAGAGCGACTATTAAAACTGAAAAATGGCACCAAGGAAGAAATGGGAAAAATTCTGGAGCTTACCGTTCGTACGGAAAAACTTGCGGTGAAAGATGCCAAATTACGTACGTTCATCGCGGATGAAGTGGTCCGTGGGGAAATGGTTTCTCATGTTTATGATGTAACCTATGGAATTATTAAGAATGAAGTTGATACGATCGTATTGATCGATGACTCTATTGTGCGTGGAACAACGCTCAGAGATAGCATCCTCACCAATATTTCTCGCCTGAAACCAAAGAAAATTATTATTGTTTCGAGCGCACCGCAAATCCGATATCCGGATTGCTATGGGATTGATATGTCCAGAATGAATAAGTTTGTTGCATTTCAAGCACTTTTAAAGTTGTTAGAAGAATCTGGCAAGTCACATCTACTAGATGAAACGTATTACCGCTGCAAGGCTCAAGAAGATTTGCCTAAAGAAGAAATGCACAATGAAATCATTGATTTATACAATACATTTGAATATGAAGATATTTCTGCCAAAATTGCCGAAATAGTTACTCCAAAAAATATTAAACCTGAAGTAAAAGTTATTTATCAAACCTTGGAAGGACTGCATGAGGCCTGTCCAGACCATACCGGTGATTGGTATTTTTCGGGTGATTATCCAACTCCTGGAGGAAATAAAGTGGTTAATAAGGCCTTTATCAACTTTATGGAAAAAAAGGAAGTCCGGGCCTATTAGGCATGGGGTATCCAGGTTGCGGGGTTAAGAAAAAACATGGCTCAAATCTCAAACATAGTTGGACCTAGTAAATCTTTAAGGTTGGTCCCTTTTTAACTGAACATCAATCATAGGCACTTCCAATTTTAATAAACGATTGTTTAAATCGGCTACATCTTTTAAGATGGCATCTGCTTCATCCAATAATGGTTGTAATAAAATTTCCAGATCTGAAAATCGCTCTATTGCTCCTTGGGAGGGATAATGATCTTGGCTATTAAGAGTTGAATAGAGGTAAGCAATTTGATCATCAATCATAGAAGGATGATTGATCGGGTCCTGTCCGCTTTCACTCTTGGTCTGAATGAGTACTTTTTCTAATTTTTCAGAAGATTCTTTTATTTTATTGCACAATGAAAGAATTGAATCCTGTCCTCGCAGCTGCGCTCGATCCGTCAGTTGATGAACTTGCTTCTGTATGTCTCTAAGTGTTCCAATAGCTTGATGACTTTGGTTAAATAGTGCTTTCACTTGCATCGTTAGCTCATATTGTTTTTTTAGATCTTCATCTGTTTGTATCCACCGGGGATCTTTCACTATTATCAATGATTTTGTGATTAGTTCACCGTTATAACTTAGTTCAACTTGTTGATTCCCTGGAGGTGCTTTAATACCGGACATGGATGCCAAAGAGAACACACTTTTTGGTTCGGGTGCTGGTTTTTCATAACGTAAATCCCATTGCAAGCGATTTAAACCTTTTTGCAGGTCAATTTTTTCCACATTGTTTGATTGGTCCGATTTATTAGAAAATTGTCTTCGGATAATATTGGCTTCATCCTTTATAGTTATAAGAAAATTATCTTCATCGTTTGGTACTTCGGGCACATAGAATTCGATCCATGCGCCATTAGGGGCTCGATCGGGTGTATTGGCCCCTCGATATTGTTTGTATTGGCTACGGTAGGCTTTGGCTAAATCAAATAAATAAAGCTCATCCGCATTCGGTCTGGCCTGCTTCCATTCACTGATGGCTAAAATATTATCGAGTATCCAAAATGATCGACCCTGAGTAGCTATTACTAAATTTCCTTGATGAATTTTTAGGTCAGTAATCGGCGTCACTGGTAGATTGTTTTGGAAAGAAGTCCATTGCTTTCCATTGTCCATGGAAATATAAAGGCCAAACTCTGTTCCCGCATATAGGATATCCTTAACCACTGGATCTTCACGTACAACTCTTACGAAATGGGTATTTGGTAAGCCATTATTGTTCACCAGGCTGGACCAAGTCTTACCATGGTTATCCGTCAAAAAGATATAAGGGGTAAAATCACCATCACGGTACTTGTAAACTGCAATGATTGCGCGACCAGATTGATGAACAGATAGTTCAATGCTGTTGATTGTGCCACCCTCAGGCATCATTTTTGGCGTTACACTTATCCAATTTTTACCCTCGTCTTTACTGAGGTGTAACAACCCATCATCACTTCCTGTCCACAACTCTCCTGGATTAAGTGGCGATTCTGCAAAAGCAAAAATTGTATTGTATAATTCTACTCCGGTGTGATCATGCTGTATCGGTCCTCCGGGAATGTTTTGCTGTTCATCATTATTGGTAGTAAGATCGGGACTAATGGACTGCCAGGTTCTACCCTGATCTGTGGTTAAGTGAACGTATTGGGAACAATGATATACTTTGTCCGGATTATGCGGTGAAATGTAGATAGGAGCGTTCCACTGAAAGCGATATTTTATATCTCTGGGTGCGGTTCCATCATGCATTTGAGGATATGCTACTATATCCTGTTGATGCCCTTGCTTTAAATCAGATCGATCAATTTTTCCGATATAGGTCCCAGCGTAAATAATATTGGGATCTCTGGGGTCAATGGCAATATGTCCACTCTCCCCACCACCAACGGATTGCCAATCCTGAATAGGATCCAAATTTTTCTGAGGTCTACTCGGAACCGAGATGGTGGAATTATCTTGCTGTGCTCCATAAACCCGATATGGGAATTGATTATCGACCGAAACTCTATAAAATTCTGCGGTAGGTTGATTGTTTTGACTTGACCAGGTAGTGCCCCCATTCAGTGTGACACAAGCGCCTCCATCATTAGCCTCAATCATTATTTTCGGATTCATTGGATTGATCCACAATCCATGATTATCTCCATGTGGTGTTCTTACTCGTTCAAAGGACTTTCCCCCATCGATTGATTTATAAAAACCTGCATTCATTACAAAGACGGTATTTTGTTCGGCTGGGTGTGCATTGATATGATTATAGTACCAGGCCCTTTGTCGCAGATTATGGTTTCTATTGATACGTGTCCATGAGGTTCCTCCATCTTCAGACCGATAAACACCTCCATCTTTTTCTTCTGCGGTTTCAATGATCACCCACATGCGTTGCGGATTCGCTGGAGAAATTGTTATTCCGGATCTACCTACCTGACCAGCAGGTAATCCTCCTTTTACTTGGTTCCATGAATTCCCGGCATCCACAGATTTCCAAATTCCACCCTCTTCACTTCCATCAATTAATGTCCACGGTTTTCTTTCTACCGTCCACATCGCAGCGAACAGAACTCTTTTATTGGAAGGATCCATGACCAAGTCTACAGCTCCGGTACGCTCACTGATAAAGTGAACTTTCTTCCAGGTGGAACCACCGTCAATGGACTTAAAAACACCTCGCTCCGGATTTGGCTCAAAAGGATTGCCCAGCACCGATACATAGACAATTGCATCGTCATTGGGATCTACCACGATTTTTCCAATCATTCCACTTTTATCCAAACCGGTATGAACCCAAGTTTTACCGCGGTCTGTTGATTTATAAACTCCATCGCCAATGGAAGTATTTCCGCGTGGGCAAGCTGACCCAGTCCCAACATATATTACATTTTCGTCTGAGGGCGCCACCGCAATAGCACCAATGGATCCTACCTTAAAAAATCCATCTGATATGTTATTCCAAGTGGTACCGGCATCATTGGTAAGCCATACTCCGCCTCCTGTAGATCCCATATAAAATCTAAGTGGTTCAGATTCTACTCCCGTCACAGCGGTTACCCGCCCTCCTCGGAAAGGACCTAGTAATCGAAATTTATAACCCTCCAAAAAGGCTTTATTCGCATCAACACTTTGCTGAGTATAAGTTTTTGAAGGGTAAAAGACACCAAGGAGTAGGCCAAGGATTATCAGGCTAATCTTTTTCATAAAAGAGCATTGATTAGAGTCAATTTAAACTAAACGCGCTTTCGAATATTCAATTTTGGGGATGTGCATCCTTCGATGCATCATCTGGGATTATTACCCCATTTTCAACTAACAAGTGGTAGGCTTGGTCTTCAAATATTCTTGGTACGTACAACTCGATTTCGCCAAAAATGCCAGCATGGGCTGAATCTCTTTTATCGATGGTAAAGCTTTCGATACCAGCCTGCATGAGGATATGTTTTGCAGTCATTATTTTCAATTCGGAAACTGAAAACCAAATTAATTGGGTCTTATCCATACAAATCGTCAATCGACATACTTACCATAAATTTTGCTGATTATAGATGCTAAGTTATGATCTTTTTCCGTAACAATGTTTCCCTCATCATGTGTAGTCAGTTCTATCTCAACGGTATTCCAAACGTTGCTCCAGTTGGGATGATGATTTTGCTTTTCAGCATGAAAAGCTACTTCCGTCATAAAAGCAAAAGCTTCAGCAAAATCATCAAACGTGAACGTTCTCTTTAGCATCTTTTTTGATTCCTTCCATTCCATATTATTGGGGTTTTTTATTGATGTGACCAGTCAAACTGATCCATATTAATAATTGCTTGGTGTAATAATTGAATGGATGCCTCTACATCTTTTTGGTGTACCATTTCGATAACTTGATGTACATGCCGACAGGGAATCGAAATCGCCCCGGCAATTGATCCATCTCTGCCACTTCGTTGAAGGCCAGCCGTATCTGTTCCACCTCCAGTTAATACTTCCAATTGTGTAGCAATCGAATGATTCTCCGCAGTTTCTTTAAGATAATTAACCATACGCTGGTCACATATAACTGATCGATCCATAATCTTAATGGCCGCCCCCTGTCCTAGCTTGGTTATGACTTCATGTGGTTTTGAGCCTGGTACATCGTATGCAATCGTCACATCAAGGGCAATACCAAAATCCGGGTTGATCTGCTGTGAACTTACCATAGCCCCTCGAAGGCCCACCTCCTCTTGAACAGTGAAAGTAGCATAAAGGTGATATGGGATTTCCACATCTTTTAGTGCTTGCAATACTTCTATGAGAATAAAAACTGATAAGCGATTATCCAATGATTTTGAATTAATGCAATTACCCATTTCAATTAAAGTTCTTTCTCGGGTAATTGGATCTCCAATGGTCACGAATTTAAGTACCTCTTCTTTATCCATTCCCATATCAATAAAATAGTCCTGCATTTGGGGTGGTTTTGTTCTTTCTTCACTTGTCATCACGTGGATGGGTTTGGACCCCATTACGCCCATGAGGTCTTTTTTGCCATGTACGATCACTCGCTGTGAAGTAAGTGTTTTTGGATCAAATCCACCAAGTGTAGTAAAGCGCACAAAACCATCATCATCAATATGCGTAACAATAAAACTGATTTCATCCATATGAGCAGCTACCATTACTTTTTTATCCCTTTTCCCTTTTTTTACTGCAATGACATTTCCTAGATTATCTATGGAATATTCATCAACATAATTCGCAATCTCAGAGACCACATAAGATCTAATTCTTTCTTCGAATCCGGGAGCCCCTGGGGTCTCGCAAATCGTTTTGAGTCGTTCAATATTCATAATAAGTTAAACTCCGTTTTTAGAATGAAATGCTCAAATACATATTAATTCCGCGCACAAAATATTCCTTTTTTAATAATACAAAAAATTGACTCTTATTCATTAGCAGGTTTTTCGTTAAACTTGCAGCAATATAATCTTGAATAGTTGTCATTTATAAAGAAAATTGCAGGCGATACCGCCATTTACGGAATAAGTAGTGTCTTATTCAAGATCGTGAATTTTTTATTCATGTCTATGTACCTTACTCGCCGATTTCCGGATGCTTCTGAATATGCGGTACATGGATTATTTTATGCTTTTGCCGGGTTCATGTTTGTATTGTATACGTTGCGGATGGAAACTGCCTTTTTTCGGTTTGGAAATCAACCTGAGACCAAGGATCGAGCATTTTCTACGGCTTCCGTTGTACTTTTTTGCACGGCAATTGGTTTGTCATTGATCATCCTGCTTTTCGCGGAAGATATTGCCGGATTGATCAAGTCTAAAGCAGATACCAGATATTTAATTTGGCTTGTCTTAATTATGGGTTTTGATACCCTTGTTGCTTTGCCTTTCGCAAAAATGCGGTTAGATAATAGACCCCTTAAATTTGCCATATTCAAAGCATTGAATACCGTCCTCGGCATATTTTTTGCCCTTATATTTCTGGAACTATTACCTTGGATGGACCGCAGTGGAATTTTAGAAGTAGGCCTTTTTCTAGATCGAGCTTACTACATTGACTGGGTGTTTATTGCTAACATTATTGCCAGTGGAATCATGGTTTTACTTCTAGCCAAAGAATACTTTAAGGTAAAATTTCAATTTGACCCCCAGCTATTAAAAAAAATGTGGTCTTATGCATGGCCTCTAATTATTGTTGGACTGGCAGGTGTATTCAATCAACTTTCTGATCGAGTTTTTTTAAACAATTTAAGTTCGGCGACTGACTCGGGGATTTATAATGGTGCCATCAAAATAGCGGTTATCATGAGTTTATTTGTAAGTGCTTTCAATTATGCCGCCGAACCTTTCTTTTTTAATCAAATGCATAACCAAGATGCCAAAACCATTTATGCCAAAGTTGCCCAGGCATTCACCCTTGCCGCAAGTATATTATTCATAGGTATTCTATTATACGTTGATATTATTGAGTATTTGATTGGTAGGAATTATCGTCAGGGTATTGTCATTTTGCCATACGCCCTAATGGGCTATCTTTTCCTGGGACTGCATTATAATTTTTCTATCTGGTATAAAATCAAAGATCGGACTTATATTGGTGCGATAATAGGCAGTATCGGCATGTTGGTTACCATTGCTGGCAACATTATTTTGATCCCCAAATATGGTATCATCGGTTCCGCAATTTCTTTGATGGTCTGTTTTGGAGTCATGGCCATTGCAGGTTATTTAACCGGTCGAAAATATCATCGGATTCCTTATGATATGAAGAGGATGATTGGTTATATAATTTGGGCATTGATTTTCTATTTTATCTCAAGATTTTCCAGACCATTATTTGAAGACAACTTAGTGATGATTATTGGATGGAACACCATTTTATATGCAGCAGCAATCATCTTATATTGGTTCTTGGATAAGAAAAATTTGAAGGCATTAATTCATTTTTAAGTTATTTAACGCGCTCGCCGTTTTTGATTACCAGCACTACGTTCCTTAAATCTGATATATTAATGAGCGGATTACCTTGGACTGCAATAACATCTGCGAAATAGCCTTTTTGAAGTTTTCCTTTTAAGTCAAGTTGAAGTA
>JAHEJC010000395.1 GCA_024639065.1 Lewinellaceae bacterium
ACAAATGAAATACTCTTCAAAGATTTATAAGCCCGTAGTTAGTAGAATTGAAGGAAATTTTGGGCAGATTGTAGATGGTCCTCTTTATCCTGGCAAAAAGTTTAAAAATAAAAAATCGAAATTGAGAAATGTGGCTATTCTAATTGATAATGCCTGCGCAAGTGCGGCAGAGTCCTTTATTATACATTCAAAAGGTGCAAGTTCTAAAGTTAAAACATTTGGAAATGCAACTGCAGGCATGATTGATTACACCTCAGTGAACTCATTACTTTTAGAAAGTGGAAAACAATATATCTACTTTGGATACCCTACAAGCACATTACATAAAGAGATACCTAGCAATGGTTACAACAAAACTGGTATTCTCCCTGATGTACCTATAAACAAACGACAGAAAGATAAAATTGACTTCATTATTAGTAACTACGAATGACAAAAAAGTCTTCAACAATGTATAAAAGCAATAGCGGATTTGGTGCAAATTCAAGTCATTTTGGTGATATGTCGAGTATATTTTTATACGAAAAATAGTCGGGTTTTAATCTCCTGCTGCTCTTATACTATTCGTTGGCAGTAATTAAATACACTCCAATAAAACAGATTAAAAATGAAGGTTACAGCCGAAAAAAATGAAAAAGTTGCGAATATGATCTTCGCATCTATCTACCCACTTTACTGGAATAGACTGGAGAAGAATGGTAGAACGAAAGAAGAATTCCATCAGGTAATAGAATGGTTCACAGGTTTTGATGAAGATCAATTACAAGCACTTATTGATGAAAAGGTAACTTTTAGAACATTTTTTCAAATAGCTAAAATAAATCCCAACGCACACATGATTAAAGGAGTCGTTTGTGGTTATCGAATTGAAGAAATAGAGGATGAATTTGAATTGTATAAACAATGTAGACAAATGGAAAAGCTGATTGATGAATTGGCAAGGGGTCGTAAAATGGAAAAAATATTAAGAGGGTAAAAAAATGAAAATATGAACACAGCAACATTTTTAACTTTCGTAGGAAATCAATGCGGAAAGGCTGAGGAAGCAATAAATTTTTACACGTCTATCTTTCCGAATTCTGGAATTAAATGCTTAACAAAGTACTCTGAGGGAGAGGCAGGTGGCACGCCTGAACTCATTAAATATGGTGTATTTACATTAAACGGAACCGAATACATGGTTTCTGAAAGTAGTTATAATCATAATTGGTCATTTACTCCTGCTGTATCACTTTTCATCATTGATAATTCTGATGAATTGATACAAACACTTTTCGAAAAGCTTTCCTCAAATGGTGGTCAGATAATGGTCCCTCTGGATAACTATAAAGGTGAAGGAGATTATGGTTTTGGTAAGAAGTTCGGATGGTGTGAAGACAAATACGGTATATCGTGGCAATTTGTACTTTCTGAATAAATGAGATGAAAAACAGACAACTACTGCCAACAATGTATATAAAATCATAGCTCCCATTCGGTCGCTACGCTTCATATACTAAACGTTAGCGGCAAGCAAATGAATGAAAAGGTTTTGAAATACTTGAAGCAAATCATATGATGTACTAGATATCAGGATAAATGCCAAAATTGCGATCATGAAATTCAAACATTTTGAGAATTATATAAATGAAAGTAAAATATAAATAAGCATTATTTGGCCGCATACCCACTCAATGCGTTTAATATTAGTTAGTCATTTTTGGCTTAAAAAAAATCACTATGATAATGCAAAAGACATATTCTCATAGCCAATTAAGTTATTTATCAGCTGACGAAAAGTATGAATTAGGAAGATCGCTTCAAGCACTAGTTCCACTTGAAAGTCATGCTGACTGGTCGATTGATATTAATAGATCTGACCCCACTTATATTATTGAGCAGCAAAATGAAAGTCGAATATCCTGGTTGGTACCGGTACGCAGAAGTAGGATGTCCGTTTCTCCTTTCACATTTTATCGAGGAACAGCCAGAATTATGGCGCATGATCTTTCTAAAACGCCGATAACGGGTCTTCAAACTCAAATTTGTGGAGATGCACATTTGAGTAATTTTGGAGTATATGCATCCCCTGAAAGGCATTTAGTTTTTGATTTAAACGATTTTGATGAAACCCTCTTAGGACCCTGGGAATGGGATGTTAAAAGATTAGCAGCAAGTTATATTATTGCAGGCAGGCATAATGGTTTTACTCCAAAAGAATCAAAAAAGATAACTCGATTAGCAGTAAGTTCTTATCGTGAAACCATGTTGAAGTTATCCATTATGAGATTGACGGACATTTGGTATTCTAAGGTCGATGCCGAGGATTTTTTTAATATGATTCCAGAAAGTGAAGTTAAAAATTCAAACATTAAGACGATCAATAAGGCTAAAACACAGGATCATCGACATTCTTTAGACAGACTTGCTGAAAAAGTAAATGGAAAATACCAGATAAAAAGTGAAAGTCCATTGATGGTGCCATTAAGAGACATTCCAGAAAGCAAAGAATTAGAGATTATCAACGGACAATTTATCGAAGAAAAATATAGTGATTATATCGAAATCCTTCCAGATAATGTACAACACTTACTCCAAAACTACCAAGTGGTAGATTTTGCCATCAAGGTTGTTGGTGTAGGCAGTGTCGGCACACTTTGTTCTATTATTCTATTGCAGAACCCCGACCAAAATGATCCTTTATTTCTGCAAATTAAGCAGGCTAACAAGTCAGTACTTGAAGAAATTTTACCATCAAGTAAATATAATTTATCTGGTAGAAGAGTAGTGGAAGGGCAAAGATTGATGCAAACAGTAAGTGATATCTTTCTTGGATGGACTACAAGCAGATATACCAATAATCATTATTATTGGAGACAATTAAAAGATTGGAAAGGCTCACAAAATGTTGAAAAAACAAATTCAAAGGGGATGGAAGTATATGCAGTTTTAACTGGTAGGACCCTAGCAAGAGCTCATGCCAGATCAGGTGACCCAATTTCTATTTCGACCTATATGGGGAAAAGTGAAAAATTTGATGAATCTATTACTGTTTTTGCTGAAAAATATGCAGATCAGACTGAAAAGGACTACCAAATCTACAAAGGCCGGATAAATGATGAAAAACTGGAAATCCGAAAACTTTAAAGATATTATTATTAAAATTTCATCAATACATCCGAATATTCGCTTTAGTAGTATCTAGTGTAATTATCTCAATTGGACAAATTAGAAAAGACCAGAAAGTTAAAGAAAGAACAATATTACTGTGATATCGCGACGGAGTAATGTCAGGAGCTAATATTATATTCAAAGAGAATGCTAAATTCGCTTTTATTAAATCAAGTTTATTAGGATATAAATCTTACCAGTGCTAAATGAAAAAATTCTTATTATTCGGTATTCTGATTCTGTTGGGGATGTTACTTTTTATGAACCCAACAGCCAAAGAGATAGCAGCCGGAGTGGCCATTTTACTTTTTGGCATGATCATGCTGGAAGAAGGGTTCCATTCACTGGTTTCCGGCCCGCTTCAGGCGCTGCTCAGGCGATCGACAGATAAGTTGTACAAAAGTCTGGGATTGGGCTTTTTGAGTACAGCCATCCTTCAGTCCAGTTCCCTTATCTCTGTAATTCTTATCTCATTTGTCAGTGCGGGCCTTATAGAGCTTAGGGCTGGTATTGGGATTATATTTGGTTCCAATATTGGGACAACGGCTACTGCCTGGTTGGTGTCTACGTTGGGACTAAAAATAGATATTGCTGGTCTTGCTATGCCTATGCTGGCATTTGGGATTGTTTTGGTATTGCAAAAATCCAAGAAACTAAAAGGAATCGGCCAAGTTTTGGCTGGTCTGGGATTTTTCTTCATGGGAATCTATTTCATGAAAAATGGTTTTGATGCCTACAAGGACAGCATCAACCTCGCTGAATATGCTATGCCAGGAGTGAAGGGCCTATTGGTATATACATTCATAGGGGTGTTAATAACCTTGATTTTACAGTCAAGTAGTGCCACCATGGCTTTGATCCTTACTGCATTAGCAGTTGGTCAGATTACCTATACCAACTCATTAGCACTTGCCATTGGGGCTAATGTAGGTACTACAATTACTGCTATCATAGGATCACTCGGGTCTAATGTTTCAGGCCGGAGGTTGGCAGGCGCTCACTTTATATTTAATGTGATTACTGGATTGATTGCATTGATATTTATTGGATTTCTAGGTCAGCTGGTCGATTTAATATCTGGATGGGTTGGTATAGATCAGGCCAATTTCACTTTTAAACTATCTCTATTTCACAGTATATTTAATTTACTTGGTGTCATAATAATGATACCATTAATCAATCCATTGATTAAAATCTTAATCAAGGTATTTAAGGCCAAAGATGAAGAAGGCACTATTGACCAACCACAATTTTTAGACAGTAGCTCTATGGCCTATCCCCAAACTGCCTTGCTTGCTTTGCGAAATGAAAGCAAACGCTTATTTGAGAATGCCGTTTTTAAGATCATCTCTCATGGTGTAAATATTCGCAGAACAGATATATTAGGTGAAGATAAAATTAAGGATATTGTTAAAAGATCAAGGGATGAAATTGAGGTTAATATTGAAGAATTATATCTTAGAAAAGTAAAAACTATTTATAGTAAAATAATCGAGTTTGCCACTTTAGCACAATCTCAATCTCCAATTTCACCAGAATTGACAAAGCTTTTTGCGCAAATCAAGTTAGCCAACAGGAATGTCGTTGAATCCATCAAAGCACTGGAAGAAGTAAGGGAAAATATGAACGAATATCTCTCTTCTGAAAATATCCACATTCAACAAGAATATGACCGTTTGCGATCAAAGATTATCAAGATTCTCAGAGAATTATATTTGCTGCAAAAAAGCCCTGATCCATTTAAGCATTTGAATAAACTGGAAAAGCTAAAATTAAAAGCAGAAAAAAGCGATATCCTATTTGACGGAACACTTGACCGTTTAATCAGAGAAGGTAAAATCACAAGTAGCATGGCAAGCTCTTTAGCCAACGACAGCCAGAATGTAGCTCTAATCTCAAAAAAAATAATTGAAGCAGCGGAGTTAATCTACATTCGTTATGACACATTTCTTGCTGATCCTGTTGAGAGTCTATAGATACATTTGAGGGGATTACTGTGAATGAGCCAGCCGAAAACAAAGGCTAAAATGTGAATAGCCTCCATCCGTCAGCTACTGCATTTAGCCCGAACGTTGTGCTCAATTTATGAGAGGACCAATAACCAATTGAAAGAAATGAATGATATCAACATTGTAAATCGGGAATTGACTTCTGAGGAAATTGAACATGTGAACTCAGGATTTGATTATCTATCATTGGAGGAAGGCATAGAATTAGAAAGTACAGAACAAATAAGCTTTGTGGCATTGAATGAGGACAGGCTTGTTGGATGTTCGTCAGGTTTGGCTCACAAAAATGGAGAAAAATATTCAGGTTGGTTCTACCTGACCGATCTATTTGTTGAGAAAGAATTTCGCAATCAAGGTATAGGTTCTGCCCTTTTAAAAGAACTAGAAGAAAAGACTAGAACGGCTGGAGTTCAGAAAATCTGGCTCTGGACATCCGGACCTTCTACGTTAAGATTTTACAACAGACACGGTTACACGCAATTCGCGGAAATGGAAAACTGGTATTCCGATGGTAGCAGCCGAATCGGATTAAGAAAAACAATAACAGAGCACAACACAGGTGAGTGTTGATAAACTCTTCCACTTATTTCATTGATACATCATTATTTTGTATCTTATTGTATGCAAGGAAAAAAATCATTTCTACCCAAAATGTTCTTCAATTTTTTTCTTCAGGATTAAATTCCTGACGATAACTTCTATAAGGTCCTAAAAAAACACCTCGATCTGAGGTTTATTTATTCTGAAACCAAAGACATATATTCTCATACTGGTAGACCTAGCCTCGATCCAGTCGTTT
>JAHEJC010000396.1 GCA_024639065.1 Lewinellaceae bacterium
TTATGTGATGGAGAAATTACGATTCCAGCTAGCCCTACGGCAAAAACAGATTCACTAAATGCCGGAGTTGCTTGCGGCATTCTGGCCGCTTGGGTTTCTCGCAATCTGTACGATTTCTGATTACGCCTGTTGTGATACTAATTACTCTATGCTCAAAAATCAATTTTTAAGTACTTTGCAACAATCGAATCACTGCTGGTTCCAGTTTGGGTCCTCTTGGATTAATTTCCGCTATCTTACCGTCTTTATCTATTAAGAAAGTCTTAGGTATACCAGATACTCCATACATTTTGGCAGGTGCAGAATTCCAATATTTAAGATCACTCACGTGATAAGGCCAAGTTAATCCATCTTTTTCAATGGCATTGATCCAAGCGTTTTTACCATTGGATCGATCAAGAGATACACTAAATACCTCAAAACCTTTTTTGTTATACTTGTTATAAACCTTAACTACATTGGGATTTTCCATTCTACAAGGTCTACACCAGCTAGCCCAAAAATCGAGTAAAACCACTTTTCCCTTTAATTGTGAAAGGGCATACTCTTTACCATCTGGGCTAGGCAGTTTAATATCAGGAGCCAATTCACCAACTTTTATACGGTCACGCATAGCCATTTGTTGTTTGGTAGCTTCCAGCGAACTTAACAAACTAGCAGCAGTTTTAGTATAATCACTGTCCGGAGAGGCAGCGGCTAATCTGGTGTGTATATCTTTATAAACATCAATATAATTATAATCATTTCGAAATGCTTGGGCAGCTAGGTGAAATGCTGCTAAAGGATTTTCAATACCTGCAATTGATTCTTTAAGTTCATTCAGTCCAAGTTCTCGATTAACATACTTGTTGAAAACCTGATTGTACTCCTGGGTTGCTGGAGAACCGGTTATCTCAAAATTACCTTTTGACATTTCGGTAAGATTCCCTTTAATGTCGATAGTGGATTCCGTTCCATCAATAAAAACATAAAAACGTTGAGAACCTATCCTTATTCGGTATATTCCTTCACTAAGTTTGTCTTCTGATTCAAACGTAAACTCGCCATTGTTTTTAATATCCACTTTCTGGATAACGGCATTTTTGTTGTTCATTTCAAATTTATCCAGATAAGCTTGAAGATTGGCACTACCATCAACCATGGCATTAATAACAGTCCCTTTAGGGGCTGATGCACAGCTGATTAGCAATGAAAGTAAACTAAAAGCAATAAAACTGAATGATAACTTTTTTATCATGATAAGATGAATTTATTTTTCTATGGTTTTGTGAATAAATTGGTCATAACCCATTTTATAATCGCTTATTGAACCAAAATGTTCATTATTAAATACAATTGAATTCCCGGTTACTGTACCCAAAACGTTAAAATCTACAACGGTATTTTGGCAGAGCTGTTGAAGTTTTTCTTTATATTCAGGTGCGTAGGTTACTACAACTCTTCCTTGACTCTCTCCAAATAACAACGCGTCCATACGAATATTGTCATTCAAAGATACCTCAAAACCCAGGTCGGAAAGCATGCTACTCTCCAACAAAGATATAAAAAGTCCACCTTCCGACACATCATGAGCTGAGTTTATCAGACCGGTACTAATCATTTTTGCCACGGCTTGTTGCATAGCAAATTCTTCATCCAGATCAAAATAAGGTGCTGGCGAATACTCAACGCCGCACAAATTTTTTAGATAAATACTTGAACTGATATCTTCAGTGATTTTACCGATTAGGGCTATGTGATCACCAGTATGCTTAAATGGTATACTCGTTCGATTAGCGGGATCGTCTAATAACCCGATCATTCCGATGGTAGGTGTTGGATATATTGGAATCGTTTTATCTTTTAAGACGGTTTGGTTATAAAAGCTGACATTCCCTCCAGTCACGGGAGTGTTAAATTTAATACAGGCATCTCCCATCCCTTTTAATGCATGCACAAACTGGTAATATACTTCTGGGTCGTAAGGATTTCCAAAGTTTAAACAATTAGTAATCGCCAATGGCTTGGCTCCCGTACAAACTAAATTACGAGCTGCTTCGGAAACAGCAATCAATCCACCTTTGTAAGGATCAGCATATACAAAGCCTGAATTGCAATCTACAGTAGCAGCTAAAGCCTTACCATTTTCTTTGATCCTAATCACCGCAGCATCACAAGGATCATTTGTATTCATTGTGTTTGTGCGGACCATTGAATCATATTGTTCATAAATCCATCGTTTTGAAACTATATTTGGATGGATCGCAATCTGCTTAGCTATAGCAACCAGATCAGCGGGAATAGGGATGGAGGTAGGATCAAAAGCTTTTATTTTTTCAAAATAAGCAGGTTCGTTATATTCTCTTTGGTAGACAGGTGCTCCTCCGCCTAAAACTAACGTTTCCGAAGGTACATCGGCTACCAATTCACCGTGGTGATAATATTTAAGTTGACCGTCACCGGTTACTTCTCCGATTTGCTCACATTCCAAATCCCACTTTTCAAAGATTGAATATAAAATATCCTCTTGTCCGGAAATACCAACAATGAGCATGCGCTCCTGACTTTCGGACAGCAAGATCTCGAAAGGCTGCATATTAGGCTGCCTGGTTGGAACTTTGTCCAGATTAATTATCATGCCAGCACCTCCCTTAGCACTCATTTCTGAGGTCGAACAAGTAATACCGGCAGCCCCCATATCCTGCATACCGATTAAGGCGCCTGATTGGATGACTTCTAGCGATGCTTCTAATAATAGTTTTTCCTGAAAGGGATCACCTACTTGAACCGCTGGTAAGTCCTCAGCAGAATCTTCCGTCAAATCTGCAGAGGCGAAAGTAGCCCCATGAATTCCATCTTTACCGGTTGCAGAGCCTACAATAAATACCGGATTACCAACACCATGTGAGGTCGCTGACGCTGTTTTCCCTTGTTCCACTATTCCGATTGACATTGCGTTGACCAGAATATTCTGGTTGTAGCAATCCATAAAATAAGTTTCACCACCGATAGTTGGTACACCTAGGCAATTGCCGTAATCGCCGATACCTTTAACCACCCCTTTTAATAAATGCTGAGTGTGTGGTCGCTGAATATCACCAAATCGTAAGGAATTTAATGCAGCGATAGGGCGAGCACCCATGGTGAAAATATCCCGATGAATGCCACCTACACCGGTTGCTGCTCCCTGGTAGGGTTCTAAGGCACTGGGGTGATTGTGAGATTCAATTTTAAAGGCACATCCTAGTCCATCACCAATATCCACCAGTCCTGCATTTTCTTCACCTGCTTCAACCAGCAGCTGCGATCCTTCTCGCGGCAATTTTTTAAGATAAATAATTGAGTTTTTATAAGAACAGTGTTCAGACCACATCACTGCATAAATGCTGAGTTCCGTAAAGTTGGGCGTTCTGCCTAAAATTTCTTCAATTTTGTGATACTCTTCTTCAAAAAGTCCTAATTTAAGCGCTGCCTGAAGTGCTTCTTTTGTCGAAATTTCCTCTACCATGAACTATAATATATTATAATACGCATTAAAAAAATGCAAATATAATATCCTTTGTTGAGAGTGAAGGTTTAAATAGCGAAAAGTTAGAGGATAGATGGTGAAACCTTACTTTTAATTTTAAACGGAAAGTGAAAAATATTTGATAATCCAAAAGAATCTGAAAGTTTCGGTTCGCTGTAGCTATTTATGGATCAAAGTACCTATAAGCTATAAAGGTTCAGGTGCTTTTCACTCCTTGGTTACCTTATGACTCGAACAAAAAGTTGAGATCAACATGGCTAGGTGCAGCGCACCGTCAATACTATCTCAGACAGGGTAATAAAATTGTTTAAGCGTTGCGCACCCGAAAATTGTTATTGTTTGAGGGCAGCACACCAAGGCAATTTATTGTGCATCCAAAGATTAATAGAAAAACAGAAGACAATTAAAAAGAGAGATTTTTGCCCTTTTTAGCTGTACACCTAACTTAATAAATAATTTCTTTTGATTCTGACGCTAATATTATCTTCTGTATTTTTGGGTTGATTTTACACTTATGGAGCATTTTAGAACTATTAATGATATAAATGAATCGGATCGACAAGCTATCTGGGATTTGACCTTAACTTATTGGGAACCGGTAATCATTCACTCTGCGATTCAAAAAAAATATTGGAACAAAATCAAAGATTATTTTCCTGCCTATCAATGGTATTTAGTAACACCGCAAGATGAGGTCATTGGTTTAGCAAATACGCTTCCACTAAATTTTAATGATCCATTAGTCGATTTACCGGTTAGAGGATGGGATTGGATGGTTGAACAGGCCGTACGCCAATTCGAAGATTCGGTCATTCCTAATGCATTAGGTGGACTTCAAATCGTGGTTTTTAGCGATTATCGAAACCAGGGCTATAGCAAGAAAATCTTGGGTCACTTGAAATCCAAATTCAAGGAATCTGAATTAGATCATTTTATTCTACCTATCAGACCCATTCTAAAAGAAAATCATCCCGAGGTCTCTATGGAAGAATACTTAGGCTGGGAAGTCGAGGGACAACCTTATGATCCCTGGATAAGATTGCATTTCAAAGAAGGTGCTGCATTGGTCAAAGTATGTGCTAATTCCATGGAAGTAACTGGATCAAAAGCGGAGTGGTTGGACTGGACAGGCATTTCGATTAATGGCGATGGAACCTATTGCGTGCCAGGAGGACTTTCACCCATTCAATATATTGAAAGTAAGGATCTAGGAATTTATCGTGAACCGAATATATGGATCAGCTATTCTAAATAACAAAAAAATATGTTAACCCACTGGATACGGTCGGCAGTTGGATTAGAAACATTAGCTGCAAATGAATTTATTGCAAAATTCGGTGGTTCCATCAAACAGTTATCCCACCGGTCCGCTTTAGTATCTTTCGAAGCCGAGATCAAAATTAATCCGCATTCACTGAGAATGGCAGATGATATTTATACTTATTATGGTCCGGTATCTAATATCGATCATACCAAAAGTAGTCTACAACATTTAAAGCAATGGGCTGCTGATTTTTTAATCGATCCGATCGAAAAACTATCTGCAAAATATATCCGTACTACTGTCAGTTTTCTGGGATCAAGAAACTACAATCGATTTTTTGTGGAATCGATACTAAATCAAGTGATTCAAGAACATGTTGAAGTAACTATTTTGTCTAACGAACAAAGTGAAACTTGGAAGAGTAATGAAACCAGGATTCGGGTACACATTGAAGATAGTTTGGCGCATATAGGTATTGCGTTATTTGACAAACCTATACATCGACGTGATTGGCGAACAGAAAGCTACGAAGGACAGTTGCACCCACCAGTTGCATCCGCTATTGCGTCGTATATATCCAAACCGGTATCTTGTGTCGTAGATCCATTTTGTGGATCGGGTACTTTATTGATTGAAAGCCTAAACTACGGTGACCCGAACATACCCAGAATTGGTTATGATATAAATCCTGAAGCTATTGAAATTGCCAAACGCAATGTTGAAAGAAATGGAATCAATGTTCTGATCGAACAAAAAGACTTTAGTCTACTTTCTGAAAATATTTCTAATTTCGGAATAATATCCAATCCTCCGTGGGGAAAGAAATTCAAACCAGATAGTCCTGAACTAGATAACTTCTATGCAAGCCTATATCCAATTTTAATCCAGGCTGAGTGGTCGATCCTACTAATGCCAGAATCATTTGCAGAATGGATGTTACATAACTCACTTAAATTTGAAACATTATTTATTACCAGAATTAGGGGACAGGTTGTTCATGCCTATAAAATTAAATAATATGGAAACTTGATAAAATTGGTTCCATGTTTTTAAGATGAACTAGATAACTTTGTCTTAAAACTTATTTTTTCATGACCTTGTTTTTCAGATGCAGTTTCTTTTTATGATACATTTAATATATTAACCATAATTGTTCTTATTTTTACTATTCAGCGCTTGCCT
>JAHEJC010000397.1 GCA_024639065.1 Lewinellaceae bacterium
TTTTTCTGGTAAAAAGTACGCATATCCTCATCCTGGTGATAAGAAGCCAGCGTGAGATAGTACATCACATGACCTTCCTCGAAGTCGAGTCGTTCCGAGATTTGTCGAGCAGCGTGAGCAGTAACAAATCCCTTATGAAAATCCTGGTTATAAAAGCAAAGCCTGGCATATTGGTTCATTAATCTCACTTTTTCTTTATCCTCCTCCGGATGATTATCTATCAAATGACTTAGGCTATCCATTTTCAGTAAATAGGATGCTGCATTACTTTGAGCATTGGTAGTATTGATCACCAGCAAATAGAGCAATATGCTGAATATGAGCAGTTTTAATTTCATAGATCTTGTGGTAACGTAATTATAAATTCTGTTTGAGCCTCAATGATAGAATTGATTCTGAGTTCCCCCCCATGCGCCTTCACAATATCATAGCTCAAGCTCAAGCCCAGGCCAGTACCTGAGCCCGTGGGCTTGGTGGTGAAGAATGGCTGGAAGATTTTATCCCGGACCTGTTCCGGGATCCCTGGGCCGTTGTCTTTGACGGAGATTTCGATTTTGCCATCAAGTTGGCGTGTGCTTACTACCACTTCCGGTTTGTAGCTTTCGTGTGCGATTGCCGCTCCAGATTCCTGCCTGCCTGCCGGAAGGCTTCGGTTCTGCTCGGAATGACGAGCGGCCTTTTGGCTTACCGCGTAAAACGCATTGTTGATGAGGTTGAGGATGACACGGCCGATGTCCTGCGGGACGACATTGATCTTTGGCAATGATTCGTCAAAATCTGTGTTGAAATCGGCATTGAAAGATTTGTCTTTAGCTCTGAGTCCATGATATGCCAGACGGAGATATTCCTCCAACAACGCATTGAGGTTGGTTGGTTCTTTTACTCCATCTTCTGTCCTGGAATGCTCCAGCATACCTTTTACAATACCACTGGCTCGCTGCCCACGATGACGGATCTTTTCCAGATTACTTTTGAGATCATGGGCAATGCCGGCAGTTAGTTCTCCGAGTGAGGCCATCTTCTCTGCATGTATCAATTGTGCTTGTGCGGCTTTCAACTCTTCTAGAGATTTCTTCAGAGCTTCATTTGCTTGTACCACATCTTCCCGTTTCTTTTCCAACTCCTCAATGGTTTCTTCCAGTAAGATGGACGTGGTGCGCTTTACTTTTTCGGTTCGATCAAGCTTGAATGTGGTAATGACGATTTCATTGTCAACTTTTTTTATCAGGCCTGAAATTGTATTCTTTTCTTCTTCATTAAGATTTTCTGATTGCTTAATTATATCGAGAATTGTCTTCAGGTCCTGGTTCATGGATTCAATTCAATTTTTTATTGCTTTTCCTTCAAGGCAACCCAGCAACATGTGAGGTTGTGATATTCATGGTTTCCGTTTGTTGCCCTTCCAAATTCGCCATAACTAAAAAACCCAGCCATTGGTACATTAAATGTGTTTTTAACACCTTCAATCTCCTCACTAATCAATGGCCCTAGCGCAGATAATCTTCCAACACAGGAAAACATAATCAATGCATCTGCTTCTGTTAGTTCATTGGCCTTGACGTTTTTGCAATCATTTACTACTTCATCTATAATTTCAAAATCCGGCGGTAATGATAGCTGTACTTTCGATCCTTGTTCAACCATTCCATTAGACATCACCGAACCGGTTTTATAATTAAACATTAGGACGGGCCTTATGACAGGATCTCCTTGGGACCTATGAAGAACCATAGGGTAGGTGCTGGTGTACTCAGGAGGTATAACCGAAATCTCTTCTCCTTTTTCGATTTTGATTCCCATGTATCTTGCAATCAGATCAAGTGCTGGTTGATCATCTATTGTATGCACCCACCAACCCTCCGCACTGGTGACTGTCTTATGAGTACCCACACCCCGTATTCCACAAGTTGCACCTCCCTTTAGATCGATTTTATCCCCATCAAATGCAAGCATAATAATACCTTGATTACTTGATTTCTGATTATTAAATACATAGGTATCTGTCATTTGTAAGTCATCAGCCGCCATTGCTCCATAAATGGTGGTATCGATCCCTGCAGCATCTTCAATTCCTCGAATTATAATTTCCCCGTCAATACGAAGACCGCTTCCGGCAACAATAAAAGATGGATTTCTGAATTTTTTTAATGCCTTTTCGGCTAAATTTTGAGCCTTCTCTCTCGTATCTGCTTCCGCCGATTCCTCAAAATAAATTTCGAATAAAGACGGATCAACTTCCAATAGCAATATCGCAGTTGATTCATTGTTAAAATCACGATCAATAAACTCCCCTGCAGTAGTTGCCCCAAATACTAAAATGTTGGCATGATCAAGGATTGATCTAATCGAATCAATGTCCTGGCTGACAGAAGAAAAAACAATACCTAAACTAGGATGGAAGCCCTGCCCGTCCGGCAGGCGGGCTTCTGCCATACTTTCCTGCAAGGCCGTTTGAATTTCCTGAGTCGATTTTCCTTTAATTGATTTTGCTTTCATAATTGAATAATTCCTTAAGATTAAAGCGCAAGCATTTTCCCTATCACTTCATCCGGGGTCATCGCAGCACCAGAAACATTGACCTGATCGAAATAATTATACCATCCGGCACCCTCCACGATGGCTTCAAATTCATCTAAAAGCTCCTGACTTGGCAGTTTTGTGACAGCAAAAAAATCGTACTCCGCCGCAAATGGTGTTGCATCTTCATTGATGCCCCAGGCTTCAATGACCACACCCTTGGATATCAGGTCTTCCATGACCGGACCAATTTGTACCACATACTCCTGACGCTCTGCTATAGGTAAATTTTTCCAGGCATCCTTGGCTTTCCATAATTCGATAAAGATTTTCATAGGTTTATTATTTAGTTATTTGTCAATTACATTTCTCTTTTAAAGCCACCCAGGAACATGTTGTGGAATGGAATTCATGTTTACCGTTGATGCCCCTACCAAATTCACCGTAAGTATAAAAGCCTGCCATTGGGGTTTTCCAGACATTAAATATTCCTTCGTTTTCCTGGTGTGCCATGGGACCTAATGCACTGAGCCTTCCGGCGCAGGAAAATATCAGTAGGGCATCGGCCTTGGCCTGAAGTTCTTTTTTTATGTCTTCTGCTTTTTTTATTACTTCATCTATGGAGGTTTCATGAATAGTCCTTGCTTTCATAGGTTTGATGTGGCTGGTTAATAATTGAGTTAAAGTCAATATTTAGCGATACAGCTTTTTTATTAAGATAATTTCTATTCGAAATCTATGTTGGTTGCATTTAAGGATTACGTTGAACAGTACCTGGATGGCCTTGCGCTATCTTGATAAATTCTCCTATAATAAAATAGGCCACATCAAATATATAAAACTTTCATAAGGAACAAAGCTTCTTTATTTAAAATGAAAAGCAAAACTCACTGGAAATGTGACGATTATCTAGAAATTCCATTGAAAAATGCAATGGCGTACCTACGCATTTCAATAGTACTTGCCTACAAGTAAATTTCCCAAAGTCCCTTCTATTGAAGTTCTACAAAAATTATCTCACTGCAATCCTGGATGGTTTTAAAGCAACTAGTGCAGCAACCTTTTGCAGGAGTATATAACCACAAAAAACTCCAATCGATACGTTGATTGAATTATATCATAATTATGATTTTTCAGTTCGTATGTTTATTTGTAAATGATGTTTAATTATATGAAAATGGAAAGAACCAGATCCTTATTGATCTTAATTCTGATTGTCACAGGATTTTCTTCTATCAATGCTCAGCATAAATTTATCATCGATCTCCATGATATCGCAGATGACCAGTTTAAGGTCAATCTTGAGCCTGACGAACTATCGGAGAAAAATAATATATTTCAATTTGCATCAATTGCTCCTGGAACTTACCAGATCATGGATATTGGGCGTTTTGTCAGAAGTTTTAAGGCTTATGATTCCAAAAGTAATTTGATCGAAACTAAAAAAATATCAACGAATCAATGGGAGTTGGATGACCCCGAAAAAATTACAAGAATAGAGTATTCCGTTTCTGAAACCTGGGATACCCCAGTACAGGAAAATAATATTTATAATATGGCAGGCACCTCCCTGGAAACGGATCACGCTTTCATCAACAATCACTGCGTACTCGGTTATTTTCATGGCATGCAATCCCATGAGATCTGGATCAAATTAAATCATCCCGAGGAGTGGCAGGTTGGTACTGCACTCTCTAAAAATACAGAAGGATATTTTACAGCACCGACTTTTGATTTTGTTGTGGATTCCCCCATTCTACTGGGTCGTTTAAGCAAAGCCTCAACCGATGTTGAAGGTACTCAAGTAGATGTATTTACTTAGGGCTTCCTCAAAAAGTAGCGTTCAGAAGATTAGCAAACCTGGAGAGGTTCATAACAAAAAGTGTCACCGCGATCCAAGTCTTAGAAGTTTCTTTGAGTTTGGCCTTTATTTGATTGAGAGAAAATGATTGTTTGGCATTTCCTATTCGACCTTCAATATGGTTTCTTTCTGCGTATTCCTTCTTTTCTTTTCGTTTTTGAGCCGCCGTCTTGGGAACAGGCCGGCCTTTCGGAGTAGCCGTAAGTCGGATGTTTCTTTCTTTGCACCAAGTTCTATTTTCATTGGTGGCATAGATTTTATCTGCCTGGATAAGTTCCGGATAGTATCCCAGCAATAGCTTGTAGGTCTCGGCTTGTTTTTGCAAGTCTTTGCTTTCATGGTAGGCATCCCAGCTAAGTGTTTCATTGGTCATATAACCATCGATGAGCGAAAGCCCCAATTTAGAGCCAAATTCAACTGGTTTTCCCTGCTTACCTCGAACAATGGGCCGTACGTGAGGTTGTGAGATGCTTACAATGCGATCTGAGCAGGTATGTGATTTTTCATCATACATCTTGCGCTGTTGATCATACAGGGTGTGGATGATCCACAGGTGCTTTTGGTATTTATGTGCTAATGGAAATTCAATACCCTGAAACTTATCTAGCATCTCATCAATATACCTGAGGTTACGCTCGACACAATTGAGTAAATACCGAATGGCTTTTCTGAGAGATTTGGCAGATTTTTGCTTTTTCTTAGCCTCCTGTAAATATCGCTGATGAGCCACCTTACGATAGGTCCTTGGCTTTACAGGAAACTCTTCTTTGAGAAGAATATAGAGTTCATCGATGAGTTTCTCTGTTTTTAATCGTCCTTCATTGACCAATGAAAGGTCATTAGGATATCGAATGTATTGATCAGCCACTGTAGCATCTATCTTCAATTTTCCTTTATTAACAGGCTGCTCATCTTGGTTTTGAGTGGATGATGACTTCAGTGATGAACTCATAATCAGCTCATTGAATTCCTGAAAAGTATCTTGGCCAAGCTTCTTTCTGATCTCTACAAACAATGAAGGAGAAAACAGTATCTCTGGTGCATAGTCATCCAATCCTAAGAAAAACTGCATATAAGGATTTTCACTGATGGTTTGAAGGGTCTCCTCATCGGAAAGATTAAGCTTATGCTTGATGATCAAAGCTCCAATAATGATCCGAGGATTGATGGCTTTGGCTCCAAAACCCGCGTTGAACTTCCTGGAATAAATTTTGACCAGTTGGTCCCACGGTAAAATAAAGGAAAGTTGTATCCATCGATTATTAGGGTTCAATTTCAGTTGATGAAGTGAGGAAAATTCATCAATTTTAGTCTGGTGTTGAGAAGTATACTGTATCATATGCAAGCTTATTTGCAAATATACTAAATAACCTTGCATTAAACAAGCTTTCAAACCAATAAAAAACAGCAATTACAGCAAATAAAACAAGATTATTAGCTATCTGAGGAAGCTCTAATTAACTTAGCTTGCTCCTACTATTTTTTCTCCTTCTGGGGCGCTCAGGATCATTAGATCGATTGGCCGTTACAGCAATATCTAGCAAGCAATTTGGTACATGTTGAACTTCTAATGC
>JAHEJC010000070.1 GCA_024639065.1 Lewinellaceae bacterium
TGGTAAATGCTGGTAACGTGGTGCGAGGTACGTGGTGGGTGGAGGTAAAAGTAAAAGGAATGGTGAATGTTAAACAGAGAAGGCACGGTAGCGCAGCATCTACATGCTGCGGTTAATTGACGAGGTAAACGGATAAATGGTCCAGGGTCAAGGGTCAAAGAAGGAAAACGGATTACGGACAGCGGACAGCGGATTGCGGAAAGCGGGAAACGGACAGCGGACATCGATCCAAGAATTACCCCATAATAATTTGCCAATAGATATAACTAAAAGGCATAACCAATAGAAATGAATCAAATCGATCCAGAAAACCACCATGGCCGGGTAACAATGTTCCGGAATCTTTTATTTCAAAAGACCGCTTAACGGATGATTCAAATAAATCACCTAGAGTTGCCAGGATCCCCACGCCAATTCCAAAAATTCCAGATTGTACCCAGGTATAATGCATCCAGAATTTACCCAAGAAAAGGGCTACTAGAGTGGCCATTAAAATTCCACCAATGGTCCCTTCCCAGGTCTTATTTGGGCTTACCTCGGGGAATAATTTGGTCCTTCCCAACATACTCCCAACTAGATACGCAAATACATCATTGGCCCATATGAGCATTAAAGGAAAAATAATTAAATCAAAATGATATTCATTTTCTATGAAACCCGCTTTATAAGCTAACGTTAAAGGAATAGTAAGGTAAAAGGCCCCTGTGGCAAGAATGATGAATGCTCTCTGAGTTGAAGTAGGGTCAAACAAATTTATTACCACCGGAATAAGCAGAATCCCTAGAAAAATGTATAAAAATGAGGAATCGCCCAATAAGGTTACGAACACAAGGGGCAATGAAATAATCAGCGGATAAATTATGCGCTTAGTTAACGAAGAGGATTCTTTAATGAAAAAAGCAGCCCATTCATAACTACAAAAAAAAGTAACTAATAAAATGAATATTAGATAGGTCCACTCATTTATGATGATCAGGCCGAGGGTAATGATACCGAATAAAAAGGCCGTTATGGATCTTAATCTAAGCGATTTCGGTAAGCTCATGCGAGGGTTTAGCATTTTTCGAATAGATGTACATACCTACCCCAATGGCTAACAACAGCGAACCAATTGCCATAATTAGGGGAATATCAGGGCTTTCCTCAGGGCTTAAGTCTGCAAGATCTATATTGAAGAAATGCATACTCACGATTGGAACGGCATTGTTTATAAAATGGATAATGATAGGAATCCATAAATTCTTGGTAAAAAGGTAGAGATAGCCTAATGAAGCACCTAAAAGTAATCGTGGAAAAAATCCTTGAAACTGCATATGCATAGCACTAAAGAGTATGGCCGCCGCCCAAACAGCAATAGCAGGTCTTTTGAACCATCGATACAATTCTTTTTGGATTACGCCTCTAAATAGTAACTCTTCACCGATGCCAGGTATAATGGAGATTACTAAAATATTCAATAAAAATTCGCCAAAAGAATCCATGACAAGTAATCCTTTTAGTGATTCATTGGTATCCGATTCCATGGCCAGCATCCAATCTGAAAGAGGGAGCATTGCATTCCATTCGTAGGACTTTTGGATAAATGGGTAAGCGACTATGATAAAAAGCACACCTAATCCTATGTTGACAAATTTTGGAGGTAGATTTAGAGCAAGGTATTCTTTTGCTTGTTTTGAAGTAATAATTATAGCTACGACGATCGCTGGTATAATAAAAGTGAATAGATGATTAAGTAATAAAAAAATCCTGGTAACATTCCTATCTGCAGCAAATTCAAGATTTTCCAAAAATCCAGTCAGATTATCCAGATCATAACCACTACCTAACGCAAATCCAATGCTAATTACAGCCAGTAAGAAAACAGAGCCTACTAATACACCAATAAGGATACCTAGAGTAGACCACTTATCAAACCTTGAAATCACACCACTCATCAAAAAATTGACTTATTTTTGGTAAATATATCAAACCCGATGACAAGATTAAGTGTAAATCTTAATAAAGTAGCCTTGATCCGCAATGCTCGAGGCGGTAATCTACCCGATCTGGTTCAATTTGCTCAGGATTGTGAGGCTTTTGGAGCGGATGGTATTACCGTGCATCCACGTCCTGATGAAAGACATGTCCGATATGCCGATATTCCCCAATTGAAAGAAGTGGTCAAAACAGAATTTAATATAGAGGGATACCCTAATGATCGTTTTGTTGAAATGGTTTTATCCATAAAGCCGGACCAAGTTACTTTAGTTCCTGATCCACCCGGGGTGCTAACCTCTGACTCAGGATGGGATACTATTACAAATGCTCAGCGGCTAAAAGATTTGTGTCTTCAATTTCGTGAAGCTGGGATAAGAGTTTCTATTTTTTTAAATCCAATAGAGCGAATGGTGGAGGGGGCAAAAAAGGTAGGAACCGATCGAATCGAACTTTATACTGGCCAGTACGCCAAACAATACCCTTCAGATAAGGAAAAAGCAATTTTAGATCATATTGCAGCTGCCAATCTCGCATCACAATTGAACGTTGGGGTGAATGCCGGTCATGATTTGAATCTCAATAATTTAAAATATTATGCTCAAAAGATTCCAGGATTGTTAGAGGTTTCTATTGGACAAGCCCTTATTTCAGATGCGCTTTATTTCGGCATTCAAAATACTATACAGCTATATAAATATCTTCTAATTCATTGATAATGAGTGATTAACCTTAGCGATTAAAAATTATTTACCGAGTCCACTCCGGAAAGTGCATTGAAACAAAATAGGTTATGGTGACAGCATAATATTTACCTTCCCGCCACCCCTAAAGGGAATCCTCTCGTATGTTTATTGTCAGCTATTTTTTTACGGGCCTCCTAAAGGAGTTGGCCTCCGTCGGCGATAACCTTGCTCCTGCCTCATAGCCGACTTCTGTCGCAGACATATGGGCGGACCAGGCGAGCGTTGGCAATATCTGGGATACAGATTTTATTTGTGATATCACCACTTTCCGGAGTGGGCTCTTTACTCCCAATTTGACTTTTGATTGAATCAATGAATGATGATAATACTTAAAAAAAAGTATATCTTTGACTTGCATTATAGATTATTTAACATGCCAAGCAAATTGTATGAAAAAACTCTCACTAATTTTTTTCACACTTTGCTTGAAAGTATTAAGGAGGTGGTCATAGTCTCTTGCTAATGGCTGTCTCCAAATACCTATCTTTGGATCCTAAACCTTTTTCTCCTACTAGCTTAAACATCTTCAACTGCTTAACTCATTTTATCAAATTTCTCGGGATCAACCTTTCTGGGTGCTTGAACATAATATGAATCTATTTTTTCTTTCTCATCATTTTTTAAAAGCAGCGGATCCCGGTTACCAATTTTTTGCAAGAAAGAAATGGGGGTTAAGATAAATATATAGGATAACGACAATATTAAAAACCAACTCATTTTTATTAAGTATCTACTCAAGCTTGACCAATACGTATGAATTAGTAAAGTTTCCCGGGGAAGCCATCTCCCAATGATACCCAACATGATAACACCATATATTAGGATGTACTTTTTAAAGAACAAAAATAATATGCATCCAATTAAGGCAAATACTATAATGGTTTCTTTGCTCTTTTCTTCTTCGAGATACTTTGGTGTCATAAGTTTTTCTTTACAATAAAATTGCCAAGCACTAAAATGTCCATTTCCGTGCGAAAATAACAGCGCAGGGCATCCAAGGGTGTACATACAATAGGTTCACCTTTTAAATTAAAACTTGTATTCAATAACATGGGGATACCAGTTTTTTGATAAAATCTAGTAAGTAACTTATAAAATTTTGGATTGTTAAAGTAGTCTACTGATTGGATTCGGGCGCTGAAGTCTACATGGGTAATGGCCTGAAATTCACTTCTGGGTGTTTTCATCATTTCAGGCCAATTCAAAGATTGAAAATCATCAGGTAGCTCTTTTCGAAAACTGGATTTGATTTTGGAAACAACTTGCATATAAGGTGCGGCAACATCTAAATTGAAGTAATTGGCCAATTCTTCCTTAATGATTGATGGAGCAAAAGGTCTAAATGATTCGCGTTTTTTGACATGCCTGTTAACTTTCGCTTGCATTTCAGGCCAGCTAGGATGAGCCAGGATACTTCTATTTCCCAAAGCTCGAGGTCCAAATTCCATACGATCCTGAAACCAACCAACAATATTCCCTTCTTTTAATAACTGGGCGGTTTCATTTATCAATTCTTCTTTCGATTCATAGTATTGATAGCGGCAATCGAAATTCATTAGATGCTGTCTACATTCTTCTAATGAATAGGATGGTCCTAAAAAAGCATTGAAGCGATTTTGCGAATCTATTCTCTCTAAGTTATAATACATATGGTAGCAAGCCAGGGCTGCTCCCATGCTGCCACCGGCATTTCCTGCAGCCGGCATGATATATAGGTTATCAAATATCTTGGCGTCAATAAGTTTGCCAATCGCTACACTATTTAAGGCGACACCACCTGAAAGACACAATGACTCTTGTTCTGTCTTCGCTTTCAACGTACTAGCTTGTTTTAGGATGATTTCTTCAGTGATGGTTTGAATGGCTAGGGCCAAGTTGCAATGGTCCTTGTTTAGTTCGTCAGTTGAATTTCGTTTAGGTAAGTCAAATAGGCTCTTCCATTTTTCTTCCTCAACCATTTTCACTCCTCCGATATAATCAAAGTAGAACTGATTGAGCCAAAAAGAGCCATCTTTTTTGATATCTATCATTTGAGATTTGATAACCTCAACAAATTGATGGTAGCGTTGGCTTTTTTGATCACCATAAGGGGCCAGCCCCATAACTTTATATTCTCCATTATTAATCTTAAATCCCAGATAATGAGTAAAGGCCGAATACAAAAGCCCAATGGAATGAGGAAATTTCGATTCAGCAAGAATGTTTATTTCATTACCATTGGCTGTAGCTAAGGTGGAAGTCATCCATTCACCTACCCCATCCATAACCAAAATAGCTGCTTCTTTAAATGGAGAAGTGAAAAAAGTACTGGCAGCATGAGATACATGGTGTTCCGGAAATAATATCGGTATTTCTGATTTTTCGAAATGCTGAATTTCTCTGAGACGTTTATATAGTACATTACGTAGGTTGAGCTTATCACTCATCCATATAGGCATTTTTTTGAGAAATGAGGGCAGGCTGAAAGGAGCGGTGGAAAAGTAAGATTCAAGAAGCCGTTCAAATTTCAAGAATGGTTTCTCATAAAAAGCTATGCAGGTCAATTCATCAAGAGAAGTATTGGTGAACTCCAAGCAATGCTTTATTGACTGACTTGGGAACGAAGCATCATGTTTTATTCGAGTAAAACGTTCTTCTTGAGCAGCAAACTTTATTTTACCATGATCAATAATACAGGCTGCCGAATCATGATAATATGCGGATATACCTAATATCTTCAAATTTCAGGAATCTTTGATAACTATAATGTAACCTTTAACCTTAACCTTTCAACTCATACCTCGCACCTCATACCTCACCTCGCACGCATTCGCTATGTAAACTTACAATTAATGAAATAGTAACCGGATCTCTTTAATTGGTTTTATTGCAATAATTAAGGATCTGACATTCGATATAGAGCAGAGCACTACGCGTTATTAGCCAAATTTTAATTAAGTGCGATGATAACATGATTTGTAGCCCAAAGCCCGGTTAAAAGGTGTGATTACACTATTCTACTCAAAAGAACTATTGCCATAATAAAAAATATTTATTTGTTTTTTTATCAATAGCACAGTAAGAATATCAATTTGATAAAATATTTATAACCAAAATGACCTATTATTCACAAGTTTTAAAAACGGTCTCCTAAAATGGGCCGAACGTAAAGAAGCGTTTTACTATTTGATCCGTTTGAGTTAATGAAAAGTTAATGCAATCTTATGGGATTGTGAATTTTTATTCTAATTTCGTGCGTCATTTCAATTTGTTAAATTAAATCTAATTGTATGAAAAGGATCTCACTAGTTCTGTTCATGGCATTATTTGCTATTGGAACAGCTCTGGCCCAGCGTACCATTACTGGTACTTTATCTGATATAAGCGGTGAACCGCTAATCGGAGCCAACATTCTTGTTAAAGGAACCACGATAGGTGCTGTCACTGATTTTGACGGTACTTATACATTAGATGTTCCGGACGGAAGTAATGTTTTAGTTTTTAGTTACACGGGTTTTGAAACCCAGGAAATCGAATTAGGCACATCCAATGTGGTGGATGTAAGTCTGGTTGAAGGAATTACCTTAGCGGAAACAGTAGTTACTGCTTTGGGTATTGCCCGAGATGAAAAATCTTTAGGATATTCTGTACAGGAAGTGAAGGGGGAAGATTTATCGTTGGCTCGGGATAATAACGTTGCTGCAGCACTGGCAGGAAAAGTATCCGGTGTTCAAGTTGTATCTGCTTCTGGTGCTTCTTTAGGAGGTACGTCTAAAGTAAGAATTCGGGGAGCTAACTCACTTACCGGTGGTGAACCACTGTGGGTAGTTGATGGAACGCCGATTTCAAATCAAAACTTTTCCAACAGAACAGGAGCGCCTACTAGTGGAGATACCAATAGAGGCACAGATTTCGGTAACCTGGCCCAGGATATTAATCCTGACGATATTGAAACTATTTCGGTATTGAAAGGCCCGGCAGCCACCGCCCTTTATGGACAAAGAGCGGCGGGTGGTGTAGTATTAGTAACCACCAAAAAAGGAAAGGACCGACAAGGAATCGGGGTATCGGTGAATTCATCTGTAACTGCTGAGAATGTATACATTTTACCTGATTACCAGGATTCTTACGCAGGTGGTTATACCCAAGATTTTATTACCGCTACGGATCCTGTTGATGGACAGGATTACAATGTATTAAATTTTGCAGCGGATGAAAGTTGGGGACCTCCTATCGCTGGTCAACCTTATCGTCCTTGGTATACTTGGTACCCAGGCACACCTGATTATGGTCAAGTGGTACCACTTACGGCTAATCCCGATAATGTAAGAGACTTTTTTGAAACTGGAGTGACCTATAACAATTCAGTATCTTTAAATGGGGGTAATGAAAATACCACTTTTAGATTATCCTATGCGAATGTAAATCAGAAAGGGGTTGTTCCAAACAGTGAATTGAAAAAAAATAATGTGGGGATCGCGGCAAGCACAAAGCTTACACAAAAATTAACCCTTTCGGCTAATGTAAATTTAGCCAATACTAATGGAGCCGGAAGACCTATTTACGGTTATGATGGAGGCGTTATTCAATCATTCAATCAATGGTTCCAAAGACAATTGGACATTGATAAACTGAGGGATTATAAAAACCCGGATGGTACTTTCCGGAGTTGGAATATTCGTAGTGCAACAAACTTAAGACCATTATACTGGGATAGTCCCTTCTTTACCGTGTTTGAAAACAGGGATACGGATAACCGGGACCGATATTTCGGTAATGTTACCTTAAACTATGAGATTACCGACAATTTGAGTATTAAAGGAGCAGTCCATAGAGATAATTATACGCAACGTATTGAAGCCAGAAAAACAACCGGCGGATTAGATCAGGATTTCTATTCTGAGTATGTAGCTAGCGCACAAGAAGATAATTATGAAGTCATATTGCAGTATAATAAGAGCTTCGGCAATATGTCTTTTGATGCAACCGCAGGAGGAAATATCCGGATAAATGATTTTCATTCGAATTTCAATGCGACACAAGGAGGCTTAAATGCTCCAAACCTGTTTAATATCAAAGCATCTACAGACAGACCAATTACTAATTCATTTTTATCTGAAAAGGTAGTACGGTCCGTTTTCGCTTCTGCTAATGTAGGATTCAAGAGTTTGTTGTATTTGGGTGCAACCATCAGAAATGACTGGTCTTCTGCATTACCGGATGATAATAATTCTTATTTGTATCCATCCGTTACGGGTAGTTTTGTATTCTCTGAATTAATTGATAATAGTAATTTCTTATCGTATGGTAAGATCAGAGGATCTGTGGCCCAAGTTGGTTCTGACCTTAATCCGTACCAAACGAGTTTTACTTATGGAGCGGGTACCCCGTACGGGAATTCCTCTTCATTCTCTTTACCTAATACCTTGATAAATGAAGATTTAAAACCTGCCTTAACATCATCGTATGAAATTGGTTTGGATATGCGTTTCTTCAATAATAGAGTAGGATTTGATCTTACTTATTATGACCAACACGCAAAGGATCAGATTTTAACCCTTGGAGTACCTGGTTCCTCAGGATTTAGTAATGCAATTATTAATGCTGGAGACATTCAATCCACAGGCGTTGAATTATCACTTTTTGCTACTCCATTCGATAAGCAAAACTTTAGCTGGGATGTTAACTTCAATATCGCATCTAACGATTCAAAAGTTATCGAATTAGCTGATGGACTCGACAACCGACGTCTTGATGGTTGGGGTTGGGGCGGATTATCCGTGAATGCACCAGTAGGAGAAGAATGGGGAACCTTTAGAGGTAGAGGTCATAAAGTACATGCCAATGGCCAGAATATTATCACCGAAGATGGATTTTACGTTAGAGAAGACAATAAGGATCTTGGAGGATTGTTACCTGATTTCACTGGTGGATTGAGAAATACATTTAATATTGCCGGATTCAATGTTGGCGCATTTATTGAATTTCAAATTGGTGGACAATTTCATTCAGTGACCAGAATGTTTAATGCCTATTCAGGATTAGCTCCAGAGACTGCTGAGATAAACGAAAACGGGAAAAATGTAAGAGATCCGCTTGAAGAAGGTGGAGGAGTAAAGGTTTCTGGTGTTTTAGAAGATGGAACCCCTCATTCAGCTTTTGTCGAACCACAATCACTGTACAGTGATAATTTATTTGCACTGAATGAGTTCTGGATGTACGATGCAACCTATATTAAATTAAGAGAAGTAAGTATTGGATATGCTTTGCCGAAGAAATTGTATGCAAATCTTCCAATACAAAACATTTCGTTGAATCTGATTGGAAGAAATCTGGCTTTACTCCATAGTAAGGTGGATGGCTTAGATCCATCTGAAATCCCTCCTGGAGCGAATAACTATGTGTTCCAGGAAAATGGACAACTTCCTGGCGTCAGATCACTAGGAATTAATTTAAAATTAGGTTTCTAAATTCTAAATAAAGGTAATTATGAAAAAGATATTAATAAATTCTTTAATGCTTGGGGCGATTATGCTCTTCAGTATACAGTGTAGTGACTTTGAGGATATTAACGTAGATCCTAATAACACGACCAGTGTAGCACCTTCAACATTATTGACTAGTTCATTGAGGAATATTGCTGGAAATGTGCTAAATGGAACTACAACTGAACTGTATGTTCAGCGAATGGCGGAGACACAATATTCCGATGCTTCAAGATATATAGACATAAATTTTGATTTCAATGGTTTATATACAGGAGTATTGGCAGATTTACAGCATATTATTGATTTAAATAGTAATCCTGAAACATCTGCAGATGCATTAAGTAGTGGTTCTAATGCTAATCAAATTGCGGTAGCTCGAATCCTTAAAGCTTATTTCTTCCTGCAAATAACTGACCGTTGGGGGCCTGTACCTTATACTCAGTCCTTGCAAGGCCGTGATAATTTCCGACCTAGTTATGATACGCAAGAAACGATTTATAGAGATCTGTTTAAAGAACTGAAAGAAGCGGTGAATCAGATTGATGGAGGTGCTGGCGTAAGTGGTGACTTCATTTTTGATGGCAACATGGACGAATGGAAGAAATTTGCCAATACGATCAGAGCCAAAATGGCCTTACAAATTTCAGAAGTAGATCCTTCCGGTGGACAATCTGAATTTACCGATGCAATGAATGCAGGGCTAATTGATGCCGATCTGATGTACCCCTACTTAGCTGAATCTAATAATCAAAATCCTTGGTTTGGTAGGTTCATTACTAGAACAGATTGGGCGATTTCTGATGTACTAGCGGATTATATGAGACCTTCTGGTGATCCACGCTTGGATGTTTACGCTGACCCGGCTCCCAATCATGGAGAAGTAAGAGGCATGCCTTATGGCATTGAAGCAGCAGGAGATATTCCTAATGCGGATATCTCTTTTCCTGGATTTCCAGCGGTAAGAGGACAAGATGCACCATTACCAATTTTCTCTTTATCTCAGGTTAATTTCATGCGAGCTGAAGCAGCCATGCGAGGATGGATTTCTGCTGATGTTCAAGAAATGTATGAAGCAGCAATTATGGCCTCTATGAATCAATGGGGCGTAACCGATGCCGATGCGATTGCCGCTTTTATGGCACATGAGAGCGTTGCCTTTGATGGTACCATGGAGCAAATTATGACGCAGAAATGGGTTGCTGGTTATACCCAAGGTTATGATGGATGGGCTGATTGGAGAAGAACTGGATTTCCAACTTTATCTCCTGCGGTTGATCCTTTAAATGGAACGGAAATTCCAGTAAGATGGGGATATCCGACCTCTGAAAGAGATCTTAATGGAGAAAATTATGATGCCGCAATAGGTCTGCTTGGAGGAGAAGATGGATTAGGTACTCCCCTTTGGTGGGATAAGTAAGAAACTTAATAATTAAGTTACAGATATAAGCCGCGGAAATTTTCCGCGGCTTTTTTAGTTTCGGATTACTTGATCATGTGAAGTCTTAACGCATGTTTAACATGATTGCCTTGATAACTTATGCTTAGTGTCAACTGATCGACAAACCCTAACAAGATCTCTGCCGTATATTTGTAATATGCTGTTAAGAATTTCGGGCATTGCATTTTTGATTCTTTTTAATTGGGGCTATCTATGCGCACAAGCATGTTGCTCTGGTGGAACCCCTCTCTCCAGTAATCTCGGTATTCAATCTTTGGAAGATAAGTTTCTACAGCTTCAATTATCCTATGACTACAATACGCAGCGAGACCTTGTTTTGGGTAGTAGACAATTAGAAGATGATTCTAGGCACAGAGATACACATTCTATCTTATTGAGAGCATCTTATGCGTTCGCTCCCAAATGGTCTATTACTGGTCTTTTTTCATTGGTCCGCCAGGAAGAAAATGTATTTAGATCCACAGGCTCTTTCTCAACGTCAGCCCAAGGCATAGGAGATGTGGTTGGCTTGATTCAATACAGTGTCTTACAGTCCCAGAACACGGCTTTAATAGCTGCCGGTGGGTTGAAATTTCCAATTGGTGTAACGAGTCGGTTAGATGAACGAACCGGAATTTTACTAAATCCTGATCTGCAACCAGGCACAGGAGCGTGGGATTGGATTTTTGGATTGCACCTGAGTCAGAACCATTTTATCAAGACCAACCTTACTTCTTTTATTACTTCTACTTACCGCCTTACCACCAAAGATGATCGATTTGGAGGTCAACAGATCTATGAGTTTGGTGATGAATGGATTTCACAAATTGGTTTTAGAGATCGATATTTCGCTGGTTCCTTCTTATTAGATCCTTCCATATTATTTAAATATAGATATACTCAAAAAGATAGAGTCGAGAAATCCTTTGTTCCCAATACGAGTGGGCACTGGATTCACCTGGTTCCGGCAATCGATTTTGCATTTACGCCTGATCTTGCACTTGGGTTTTCATATGAATTTCCACTCTACAGAAGCTTATCGGGAACTCAGTTGACTACATCGCGAAAAATTACTGTATCTTTAAACTATACTTTTAAGGTAAAAGATAAATTCGAAGGGGTAAATGAAATGGATCGTTCATTTTAGTATAATTGGTTTTTGTTTCATTTTGTGGGCTTGCAACAAAGAACCTGAACCTGTGGAAGTATTGGAACCAACGTTTTCGTCGACCACCAAAATTATTTATGATGAGTTTGATGGTACAGAGTTGGTATTGATAGGTAATCAACAAAAGAATTTTATCCTTTCTTTCAATAGAATCTTCCAAGGACAAACCTTAACCTTCAGTAATACACGTCAGACATTGCCTGCATTAATGGAAGATCAGTTGGGCAACCTTTGGGATCTGCATGGATATGCAATAGCTGGACCCAACAAAGGGAAACGACTTAAAAAAGTATCAGCTAGCATGGGTTATTGGTTTGCATTTGGAGCTTTATATCCTGGAGTTGAGATTTTTGAAGGATCAACTCATACCCCGAATCTTAATTTAAAGAAAACAGCAGGGTGGCTGGTCGCCAAGGAGTCTATTTACCAGGGAGCTGGTTTTGATGCCATAAAATCTTTACAAAATCCTGCTTTTTTAGACTTTGACTTTCGTGATTTCCCCACGGATAATTTTTATCTGGAGGCAGATGATTTAGTGGTGGGTATAGAGGTTAATGGAGTTGTTAAAGCATATCCCCATCGAATATTGGATTATCACGAAGTAATTAATGACCATATTGGAGGCATTGATATTTCTGTCATTTATTGCCCGCTAACCGGTACTACTTCGGTTTGGGAACAGTCAGTAGTTGAAGCTAGCAGTGAATTTGGTGTTTCCGGGTTTCTCTATAGCAGTAACATTGTTCCTTTTGATCGACATTCAGAAAGTCTGTGGTCTCAAATGGAAGGTAAATGCATTAACGGTCGCTTAATAGGCACTACTGTAAATACTTTTCATTTCGTTGAAACTACCTGGAATACCTGGCATAATATTTACAATACACCTAAGGTTATCTCTGAGGATACTGGTGTGGATAGAGAATACACTGTTTATCCATACAATGACTATAAATCTAATCATGATAACCTTATTTATCCTATTCAATATGACGATGACCGCCTTCCTCGAAAAGAACGTGTATTGGGTATCATCTCAAATGGTAAGGCCAAGGTATATCGCTTTGAAAGTTTTGAGTGACCAAGAGACCTAGAGACCAAGAGACTGAGAGACTGAGAGACTGAGAGACAAATGAAAAGCAGATGGCCCTAAGATCTTCTCGGCGATTTCCAGCACTTATCAACATAGGCCAGTCTTTACCACATAATGCTGAGAATCTTATCCAGGGGCAGAGCTAAACAGATAAATCTTTCAAAAGGATTCCTTGTATCAGAAAGTCCAGATTTTTCATTTACATTTCAGTTTCAGTATAAATGGAAGTCGGTGGCCAGGTTATTCAATAAGCCTACTAGTTTCATTATCAAGGTAATGAGATCTTCATAGCTCCATTTTTTCCAATTGCTAATATAAAAATAGTAACTTCATTCAAATTTTCTTAAAAGGGGACCTGAAGAAATGAAATTTACAGAATTTGGTTTAAATGAAGAGCTGGTTGAAGCTATCTCTTATATGAATTTTACCGACGCGACCCCTATCCAGGAGCAAGCAATTCCAATAATTTTAGCAGGGAATGACCTGATCGGCTGTGCTCAAACCGGTACCGGCAAGACCGCAGCTTTTCTATTGCCAGTTTTGGACAGTATCATGAAAAACAAAAAAGAAGGTATCAAAGTGTTAATTGTGGTACCTACGCGTGAATTGGCTTTGCAGATTGACCAGCAAATTGAAGCCATCAGCTATGGGACAGATATATCCCATATGCCGATATATGGGGGCGGTGATGGAGCTGATTTCGTAGCTCAAAAAAAAGGATTGGTCAGAGGCGCTGACATTGTAATTGCGACCCCGGGCAAGTTATTATCACACCTGCACATGCAATATGTGATTATGGATAACCTGACTCATTTGATTCTAGATGAAGCGGATCGTATGTTGGATATTGGATTTCATGACGATATCTTAAAAATCCTTTCTTTTGTACCTAAAGATCGACAAAATCTTATGTTTAGTGCTACCATGCCGGATAAGATTAGAACATTCGCTAAGAAAATTTTAAACAACCCAAAAGAGATCAACATAGCCATGTCCAAGCCTGCGGAAGGTGTATTACAGGTGGCTTATTTGGTTTATGACCGGCAGAAAATTGAGTTGATTACCCATTTAATCCAGGATAAACCTGATTATAAAAGTATACTGATATTTTCATCTACCAAGAAAAATGTCCACGAGATTGTAAGAGCATTGAAACGAACTGGTATTGCTGCAGAGGGCATGTCGTCGATGCTGGAGCAAAAGGATCGAGAAAAACTGATGCTGAAGTTCCGTGCACGGAAAGTACGTGTATTAGTCGCCACGGATGTGATCAGTAGAGGTATTGATATTCAGGATATCAGTTTGGTTATTAATTATCATGTACCCAAAGATCCTGAGGATTATGTGCATCGAGTGGGACGAACAGCCCGGGCGGAATCCACTGGTGTAGCGATTACTTTTGTCAATGCCAAAGACATGTATTCATTTGATCGGATCGAAAAGTTGATTGGCATAGATATCGTTAAAGTCCAGCCACCCAAAGAATTAGGCCCCGGCCCTTCCTGGGAGTTAAAAAGGAGTGCTGGACAAAAGGGCCGAAGATATAATAAAAAGGGCCGTTCAGGGGGTAGCAAAGGGGGGAGAGGACGCCGGTGAAATTTTATTCATTTATTTGCTTTTATGAAGCATCTGCTACTTTTAGCCTTGTTCATAATACCCAACTCGCTGAATGCGCAGAACTGGGGAATTGGTACCCAATGGATTTATGAACAATATGATTTTTTTCCTGACGGTATTGATCAATTCATTGTTTTCGAAATAATATCAGATACAATAATATTGAATGTCGATGCTTTTGTTTTGAAGGAAACATTTATTACCGATTCAGACACAGGATTCACCGATTTATATACTAACCAATATATCATTTGGAAGCAAGACTCAATGGTCTACACACTCATCCCTGAAGAAAATTATTGGGGATTATTATACGATTTTACCGCAGAATCAGGCGACACCCTTGATATCTGTTTTCAACAATATGCTGTTAAAATTTTTACCCAGACCATTATCGATTCGATTATTGATAATATCCAATATTTGTTTTCAGTGGATCACACAAACCCATATGGATTCTTCTCACCAACCTATTTAGGAATTGGGAACTCTTATTATTTCTTCCCAATTTTTGGAGCAGTAGACCCACCTCCCGGTGGACGACTTTTGTGTTTTCAGAATGGGGTAGAATATTTTCCGAATCAATCAACTTGTGATTTTTTATTGAATAATCCCCTTTATTCCATTGACAGTTGGAGTGTGTATCCTAATCCAACCAACCGATTTCTTTTTATTCAAGGGGAAAAAGTGGATAGTTGGGTTATTTATTCTGCAGTTGGTCAGTTGGTAGAATCAGGTATTAGTAACCAAGTTGACTTAAAGCAATTGAATTCAGGGGTATATATTTTATTGATACGTCACCAGGGATCATTTGGTCAATATAAATTTTATAAACGTTAGCTAATCCACTGATTTGTTTGCCAGAATGTTTCTGCGTATCCCATCAAATTTTGCCCTTTTCAATGGACTACCCTGGCTAATTGTATCAAATATTTCTTCTGTAAGTTCTATCCAATCATTTTTCTGCATATCCAGCAAATCCGGATTTGGTGCTAAACGTTGATCGGAATGGGGGACAGCAAACCGGTTCCAAGGACAGACTTGCTGGCAGATATCACAGCCAAATATCCAGCCTTCCATTTTGCTGTCTAATGGCTTCGGGATTGTTTTTCCCCGGTATTCAATGGTTAGATATGAAATACATTTTGAAGCATCTAGCCAATAACCATTTTCTGCTAAGGCATCGGTGGGACAAGCATCAATGCATCGTGTACAGGTTCCACAATGATCCTGCATAACTTCGTCATACTCAAGTTCTACATCAATAATGATCTCTGCAAGGAAAAAGTAGGAACCTTTTTTAGGGTTGAGCAATAAGGTATTTTTACCGATCCAACCCAAACCACCGCGTTTGGCCCAATCACGCTCCATCACCGGCGCTGAGTCTACAAAAACTCTTCCAGAGAAATTCCCAATACTTTCTTGCATTTCTCGCACTAAAGTTTTGAGTTTTTTTCGGATTACGTTATGATAGTCTTTACCTAATGCATACATCGCAACTTTAAAGTCAGCTTCTTGCATATTTACATCCGAATAATAATTATATATCAAAGAAATGACCGATTTTGCACCAGGGACTAATCTTGAGGGGTCTACCCGTTTATCAAAATGGTTTTCCATCCAATTCATTTCCCCATGCGCACCTTGTTTAAGCCAAGCGGTTAATTGCCGAGCTTCCTCTTCCATAAACTCAGCTTTGGAAATACCCACAATCGGGAAGCCATGCTGAAGGACTATTTCTTTTACAAATTGGGTCTGCTGTTTAAGTTTGCTCAAATTGAATTATGCTAATAATCCATCCTGTCTAGATAGATTTGTTGATTCTAAAACTAATGAAAAGTGTTCAAGCTGAATATCTTATTCAGTAATCTGCAACTTGGCAAATTTCAACATGATTCTTTTTTCAGGATTATTGATCCCATCAAAATAAATGGTAGCAACTTTTTTATCTCGGTTACCGTCAATACGTTTTACTTCTCCTTTTCCAAATTTCATATGCAATACATGCATGCCTACTTCAATTTGATCTGAAGGACTAGCTATAAAATCCACCGGGTCCAGATCAAGCCGACGTGTATCTGGATGCTTTTGGAAAAACCCCAACACCTTAGGTTCAGGAAAGTTTTTAGGAGTGCGCAATGCGTTGAAATCCTCCAAGTTATCTTCGGATATTTCTTCCAGGAATCGACTCGGATCATTGTGTCGTATTTGCCCAAAGTGATAGCGCGTATTACAATAGGATAGGATAAGGTATTGCTCAGCGCGGGTGATTGCCACATAAAATAATCTGCGCTCTTCTTCAATTTGATCGGGTGACGAAAGTGAAAGGTATGAAGGAAACATGTTCTCTTCCAGGCCTACTACAAAAACTGCTTTGAATTCCAGTCCTTTAGCTGAATGAGTAGACATCAAGGATACATAATCACCTGTTTTTTTGTTATCATCCATATCGGTGAGCAGGCTGATATGCTGGAGGTAGGTAGCTAGCTTTTTGTCTTCTTGAATTTGTCCTTCAATTTCTTCATCATTTTCAACAAACTCTTTGACCCCATCTAGTAAAGAATTTACATTTTCCAATCTTGATAAGCCTTCAATTGAGTTCTGCGATTTGAGGTGATCAATAATGCCTGATCGTTTGGATGCATAGGAGGTGGTCAGGTAGGCATCCGTGCTTTCAGCTTTCCTTCTAATATCGATGATAATTTGGTAAAATGATTTAATGGCATTAAGGGTTCGACTACCTAGTTCAACTTTGCCAATACTATCCCAAAATGAAATTTCATGTTCATTAGCATAATTGATGATTTTATTCATGCTTGACTGGCCAATGCCTCTTTTTGGATAATTAATTACTCTGCGTAGTGCTTCATCATCATGTGGATTGACCGCCAGGCGCATGTAGGCTATCATGTCTTTAATTTCTTTACGCTGATAAAAGCTCAACCCTCCAAAAACTACATAAGGAATATTACTCCGTCTTAAAAATTCTTCAAATATTCTGGACTGTGCATTGGTTCGATACAGAATGGCAATATCGGTATTGACCAGATGGTTCCTATTCTTCAGCTCCAAAATGGTATCTGCTACTCGGCGTCCTTCTTCGGTATCGGTCATGGCCCGGATTAGCTTGATCTTTTGGCCTTCTTGTTGTCGAGTCCACAAATCTTTATTGATTTGTTTTTTGTTATGCGTAATTACACTATTTGCAGCATTGACGATATGCAGCGTAGAGCGATAATTCTGTTCTAGTTTATAAGTCCTTAGCTGATTAAAATCCGACTGAAAATCAAAAATGTTCTGGAGGGTAGCTCCTCTAAAAGCATAGATACTCTGCGCATCATCACCCACCACACAGATGTTCTCTTCACTTCCTTCATACTTGACCAGCAACTTCAATATCGAATATTGTAGATAGTTGGTGTCCTGAAATTCGTCCACTAAAATATAACGGAATATGCGTTGATATTTCTCTCTTACTCCTTCTTTGTTTAAATACAGTAATTTGAAAAGCTGGTAAAGAAGATCATCAAAATCCATGGCTCCTGCTCGATGACATCGAGCTACATATTTTTCATAGATTTTATAGAGCATGGGCATATTATTAGCCTGATCCTGACTCAGCAATTCATCGCTTTTAGCATAAATAAGTGGTGATATTACATTGCTTTTAGCAGAGGAAATCCGAGTACGTACATTACCGACGCTATAAATCTTTTTATCCAATTTCATGTCCTTGATGATCTCCGACAATAAACTACGCGTATCATCAGTGTCGTAAATTGTAAAATTGGATGTGTAACCTATTTTTTCCGCTTCTACTCGTAAAATACGAGCAAAAATGGAATGAAAAGTTCCGGCCCACACATAATTTGCCTTGCTGCCTACCACGCCTCCAATCCTGTTTTTCATTTCTCGAGCCGCTTTATTTGTAAATGTAAGCGCTAAAATTTCCCAAGGCGCAATACCACTATCTATCAGGTAACTTACACGATAGGTCAGTACCCGAGTCTTGCCACTACCAGGACCTGCAATGACCATAAGTGGTCCGTCTAAATGCATAACTGCCTGGCGCTGGACCTCATTTAATTCTTTCAGATAATCAGACATAAACTCAGGATAATGATATTAGGATAACAAATATATTAAATAAAGATTTCTTAACGACTTGATTTTCATTGTAGAATTAGATTTCCCGTTTGCAATCTACTCTAACACTTTGGTTTCCGTGGCTTTAGTGTTGTATCGGATTTGTTTTTTGGTTGGGGTAACGGCTTTGTATGCCCTGGACATGCTTAAAAAGTCTTTTCATTTATTGACCATTAAACTTGCCTCTTTTAAACTGTTAAACTTCATATTCTTGGCATACCAATCCTAATTGGCTTGGATCCGTGGTCTTAACTTTCTTGATTATTCCATTATTTTAGCGCATTGTTCATAGGTGTCAAAACAAGCAGACTGAATAACTTCCCCAGATTTGTTTATCGTAACAATGTTGATCCCTCGTTGATTGAGACTAGCCTCAGTTCCGTTGATTTTAATGGAACTGATATTTCCTTCGTTTGCACCACCGGATAGTATATCAATTGCACAAAGAATAGAGTCAGTGGGTAAGACCGTAGCATAATTAATTTTATGTTGGCTTCGTTCTTCGTACATAATTCTCCCATCCTTAAAAATGCCAAGGTATGATTCGCGAAAATTAAGATTAGCCAGTTCAGAACCAAGCCTATTAAAGTAGCTTCTAGTTTCCTGGCATAGGGATTGACTGGCTTCATCCTTAATCGATAAAACCTGGATTGAATTCGTATCTAGCTGCATATATTCATCCAATCGTAAAATATTTATTGAATCCAAATGTTCATAGGGAGGTTGGGATATCAGAGAATTTAAGGCAGGAGTGAGTGAACCTGTTGGAATAAATATTAAATACGTGTCAAGCTTTCTTACAACGCCCAGGTTCTGATCCAAACTGTTTATTAGGATTGGCAACTTGGATATATCCATTATATAAATGGCCTCACCCTGCGCGAAACTGCTTTCATTTCTGAATTGACTTGTCAGTTGTTTAAACAAAGAATCAGCAATAAAATCATCACGCCGCGCCAGGTGACCCGTGGAAAGCTGATTTTTATTTTTTACTCCAAGCTTCAAGAAATGCAGGGCGTCTCCACTGGAAGCATAAGATGGAAGATAGGGAGGATACATATAGATTGTTTCTACTTGATCAAATAACAACTCCCAAGATGCTGACAAAGGAGATTGGTAAGTTTGGAGATGCAAAATTTTACGATTGACCAAAGGCCAAATATCGAACACTTGAACCGCCAGGCTCAAAATGAGTAAAGGCAAGGTGAATCGTTGATCACGTATTTTGCTTATTGCCCAAAGTGCACCTAATAGGATAGAATAGTAAAGTGGCCATATGAAACGCCCATTTGATCTAAATGTGGAGAATATAGGATGCTCGAGGCTAAAATTAATAATTGATGTGTCATTAAAAGAGACATTCGGACTAATGGCCAATAATGTCATCGCAATGATTACCAGCGTTATAGGTTGTTTACTAATTTTAATAAAATGCTTCCCTATTTTCTTATTGAATAATTGGATTGATATGAGTAAGAATAGTCCTACACCTAGATAAGCAAAACCCTCATATTGACCACTAAAAGCAGTCCGCAAAGCAGGTAATATTTGACTAAACTCCAATGGATTAATAAATGTATTAAGATTCGCTGAGAATTCTCCAAGACCCAGGCCCATCGCCTCTTCGGAATGAATGATAAAATATCCATTGATATAAAGCAAGACATAAGCACCCGCTAGGGTGCTTATCGACCAGATTAACCAGGCCTTCCGATCAATTTTTTGTTGGATCAACCACTTTAAGTAAGTACTTAATCCAATACCCAGGCACATTATGAAAAGATAAGGATGAATGAAGGTAGAAAATAATGTGACAGATCCACTGTGTATAAGAGAGCGTTTGTAGTCTTGCATAAAATAAGCATTAATGCTTGCAAGAATCAACCATTGACCACATAAAGCTGGATGCGGCGTGCGGTAGAGTAGTGGGGTTGCTATGACCATAAACAAACCGCTAAAGACTCCAATCCATTGATTGGCACTTAATCGCCTCCCTAGTTTGAATCCGTAAAACGCTTGTAAGAGATAACAACTGAATAACCAAAATCCAAAATATTGAAAATTGGATGGAAGCCATGAATCGAACAGTTTAAAGAAAAGAGCTAGCAGTGGAATACTGTCTGTATAGCCTATACTACTCACCATGGGATAGGCATAGTTTTCTAATTTACCAATAGGGAAACTCCATGGTAATCGCCTAAAATATTCCCATCCCAGCTGATGGGTGCTATAATCACTGTTAAGCACATATAACCAATCCGTGTATCCTGGATTGATTATTTTCAACCCTTGCATGTGTAGCGCAAATACCAATACAGCCACAAGGATTACTAGGGAAAGAAGTGTTTTATTTCTGATTAAATTTGTCAAACGATCAGGCTTCTTCTTTTAGAATATCCCAGTATTCTACTGCTCGACGAGTATGAGGAATGCAGATTGAGCCTCCCACGATATTTGCTACACTGAATAGTTCAAATAATTCGTCGTCATTTACGCCTAGGATATTACATTTTTCCAAATGATACTTGATGCAATCATCACATCGGAGCACCATACTGGCTACAAGTCCAAGCATTTCCTTGGTCTTGGAGGATAGAACACCCTCTGCATACGTGGCCCCGTCCAAACTAAAAAATCGCCTCAAGACTTTATTTTCATGTCCTAATAATCGATCATTCATCTTTTGCCGGTAATCATTAAATTCTGTTGCAGCTGACATAGTCTTTTTTCTTTGTTCATTATAAAAATTAATTAAACACAAGTTATCAAAAATCAATAATTGAGAAGTATTAAGGCATAGAGGTCGTATATGATTAGATCGAAAAGCACAAATTAGGATTT